>CAZEEB010000354.1:0-1527 GCA_964511245.1 uncultured Paludibacter sp. | reverse complement strand
GACAGAAAACCATTGATACTCCGTGGTGCCAGACAGGTTGGTAAAACTACTTTGGTAATTGAGTTCTCGAAAAAATTTGATGTATTGTTATCGTTGAATCTGGATAAACAGGAGGATAAACTTTTGTTTGAGCAATACTCAAACATTCAAGAGCTAACAGATGCGATTTACAGGCATTGTAAACAACAAAAAAAGGATGGCAGGACATTGTTGTTTATTGATGAAATCC
This sequence comes from uncultured Paludibacter sp., assembly GCA_964511245.1. Taxonomy (GTDB): domain Bacteria; phylum Bacteroidota; class Bacteroidia; order Bacteroidales; family Paludibacteraceae; genus Paludibacter. The sequence goes on along the minus strand of CAZEEB010000354.1, from coordinate 1,298 downwards.
AAAATTCACCAAAAGCTGTAGCCATACTCCGCTATTTTTACGAGGAAATGAAGCAGTTGCACGTCATATGTGCTGGTTCATTGTTGGAAAGTTTAATTGATAAGCATATCTCATTTCCAGTTGGTCGCGTAGAGTATTTAGCTATTCGACCTTGTTCATTCGTAGAGTTTTTAAATGGAATAGGCGAAGATTTTGATCTTGAATTAGTCAATACCTTAAATGTTTCAAGTGTTCATCATCGTGTAATGGCATTATTCACAAATTTCACCATTGTAGGTGGAATGCCTGCTGCCATTAATAGATATGCCTTAAAGAGAGATGTTTTGTCGGTGGATAAAATCTACGAAAATCTATTAAACGCTTATATTGATGATGTAGAAAAATATGCAAGAAATGAATCAATAGCACAAATCATACGGTTTATACTAAAAAATGGCTGGAGTTTTGCTGCCGAGAGAATAACCTTTGAACGGTTTGGAAATTCTAATTATAAATCACGTGAAGTAAGTGAGGCTTTTCGAACTATTGAGAAAGCTATGTTGCTGGAATTGGTATATCCCGTTACAAGCTCTCAAATACCATTGTTAACATCAACTTCCCATAGACCCAAACTTATTTGGTTTGATACAGGTTTAGTGAATTACATTGCCGGGGTGCGAGAAAGTCTGTTTTCGGTAATAGATGTAATGGATGCTTGGCGTGGTCGAATTGCAGAGCATATTGTAGCTCAAGAATTGCTTTCAATGAAATGGAAAGTGTCAGCAAATCGACAATTCTGGGATAGAAACAAAAGCCAATCGTCAGCAGAAGTTGATTTTGTTATTCAGTATAAAAACCGGGCTATTCCTATCGAGGTAAAATCGGGTCATAATGCAAAATTAAAATCCTTACATATATATATGGAGGAAGCACCGCATAATATAGCTGTTAGGATTTGGTCGCAACCATTTTCGGTAGATATATTAAAAACTCCTTTAGGTAAAGAGTTTAAACTTATAAATGTACCCTTTTATTATGTTTGTATATTGGAAAAGGTATTAGAAAAATACAGTTAAGAAAGTTGAGACATTTTATCTTTTAATATCCGTATGAATTATTAAATTCATATGGATATTATTGTTTTAAAATATTACATCTATCTCCTTGTTTTTAAATCCTAATAATTTCCTCGAATAGAAAACACCATTTTTTGGTAGAATGTATTCAAATAATAAGTGTGTTCAAATAAATCTGAAAGCTTAATTGAATACTGAAATAAAGTGTATTGATTTTTTTCAAAGACTTTTTTGGTACGTTCA
>CAZEEB010000353.1:0-1545 GCA_964511245.1 uncultured Paludibacter sp. | reverse complement strand
ACTTCGAGGCTTAGCAGTTTTACCGAAAAAGATGTTTCAATTGCATTTTTACCATTGTCGCATGTTTTTGAACGGACCTGGTGTTATTTATGTATTTTTAAAGGAGTGACTATATATATAAACGAGAATCCAACTGAAATTCAACAAACAATTAAGGATGTTCGTCCTACATTGATGTGTGCCGTTCCTCGGTTTTGGGAAAAAGTGTATGCTGGAGTTCAACAAAATATCGCCAAATTCTCACCATTTATGCAAGCTGTAGTTACTTGGGCAATTGCCACCGGCTATAGATATAATTTAGATTATCTAAGAAATGCTAAAAAACCGGATTTTTATTTACAACTAAAATATAGTATTGCCGATAAACTTATTTTTTCAAAAGTAAAACAAACAATTGGAATTGAAAAAGCCAATATGCTTCCAACTGCAGGTGCAAAACTATCGGACGAGATACTGACTTTTTTCCGTAGTATAGGTGTACCCATTATTTACGGCTATGGATTGACCGAAAGTACGGCTACAGTAACTTGCTTTGAATATACCGGTTATGAAGTGGGAACAGTAGGAACAATAATGCCTGAGCTGGAAGTAAGAATTGGCGAAGATTCAGAAATTCAACTTCGAGGTAAAACTATCTTTCCGGGTTATTACAATAAGCCCGAAGCTAATAAAGCTACATTTACTGACGATGGCTGGTTTAAAACCGGCGATGCAGGTTATTTAAAGGAAAATTCGATTATAATGACCGAACGCATTAAGGATTTGTTTAAAACTTCGAATGGAAAATACATTGCTCCACAAGAAATTGAGACAAGACTTGGAATAGATAAATACATTGAACAAGTAGCCGTGATTGGTGATGAGCGGAACTATGTAACTGCCATTATCGCACCATCAATACCGGCAATAGAGGAATATGCAAAGAGCAATAAAATTGAGTATAGCAGTCAGGACGAACTATTGAAACTGCCTGAAATCAAGAGCTTGATTCAATCGCGAATTACCGAATTGCAAAAAGGAATGGCTAATTACGAACTGATTAAACGCTTTAGTTTAATTAAGAATGGTTTTTCAATGGAAACCGGCGAATTAACAAATACCCTGAAAATGAGAAGGTCGGTAATTTTACTAAAATACAAAACACTGATTGACGAAATGTATGCTCAATAAGAAAAATACTCTGGGGGTTGTTGAATAACTTATTTTAGGATACTTCAAATTTACCTCCATATTCGTTCATTGCTTGCATTATAGGCAATAGTTTTTTGCCCTCATCGGTTAAGCTATATTCCACTTTAGGTGGAACTATTTCGTACACTTTTCGATTAACCACTCCTTGTTCTTCTAATTCCCGAAGCACTTGCGATAGCATTTTGTCATTGATTGTAACCAAAATTCGCTTCAGTTCGCTAAAGCGTTTTTTTTCTTCACGAAGATTCCATATCACAATTCCTTTCCACCTGCCCCCGACTATTTGCAGTGTCAAATCAACCGGACAATAATAAAAGGTACCGTTTAAGTTATAGCGTTTCATAATTGCAAAAT
>CAZEEB010000352.1:0-1563 GCA_964511245.1 uncultured Paludibacter sp. | reverse complement strand
TGTACAGGTAATATCCTATCTTTTTATTTCATCTAATGAAATTCAAGATATAGGCTCTTTAATGATAATATTGGAAAATTCCCGAGATCAGTACCTCTAAGGACATTAATGCCTAACTCCAAGAAATACTTTGAATAAATATTGAATTTGCAATAATTATAATAAAATAGTAATCAAATTAATATTTGGGGCAAAAACAATTGGTTGATGGAATTGAGTTATAAATGTATTAGGACATAAACCTTAGGAGAAAGGTCTTGCCTAAAGTGGTTTTTCCAATTTCTCATTTATACATTTTTGTGTTATTTATTCTTACTGCTGAATAATCCCGAAAACATACCAAAAACTGCTCCACCCAACTTTCGTTCCATTCCTGTTTTGGTAGTTGGAATGCCTGTTTCACGAGCAAACCTTTGTTTCGCAGCTGTAACACCAAGAGCACGTTTCCAACTAAATGAGAATCCTTATTTAGACATAAAATTTATTTTACTACTTTATATACTTTATAAAAACCTTACTAAAAATATCAGCGGTAATTACAAGCCATTTTTTGTAATCATCCCATTTACTTCTGTCTCTAGGATCACCTGGGTGTGTTACAATAATACGTGAAGCAGTTGCATTAGGTAATTCCATCCACTGCACTTCAAAACCTAAATCTTTTTCAATATCACTTTTCTGAGCAAACAACTTTTGAAACAATTTAGCATCACTCCATATGTATAATTCACAGCCAATATATTTTTTTTGAGAGTTTTGTGTAAGACTGATGCAACATTTACTAGTGCCTAATGCCATTTCATACCAATGTTGTGGTTTAGGAGGTCTACTATAATTTAAAGTTGTTGTAACGGTACTTGCATACTCTTTCATAACCTCCCAGAACTCTTGTTGCTGTAACTTTAATGCACTAACAGCATCACCACCCTCTGATTTCTTAACTGTCTTCCCCCAATCATTTGGCTCACAAATAATATTAAATTTTGGTGCTGGTAAAGAAGCATCAATTTTATATACTTCAATTTGAACTAGAAAAAAACTTATGCCAACGGAAATATTTCTATTAAACCAATCTATTGCCTGACGATGTTCTTCTGTATAATCAGTAACTAGCCAAATAATTATTGCTGCGTCATATGCAGAAGCATAGGTTAGAATTTGACCAAGGTGTTTGTGGTCTGTTTGTTCTAGCTGATTTTCAATAATCACCTTTCTTTTTGTATACGATTCATCCGCAATGATATCAACGCTATATCTGCCTGCTGATGCTTCCGACTTTATATTCTCAATTTCAATATCTAACTCACCACATAGAACAGAAATATTTTCTTCCTTGGCTAACCATTGCGTAAAGTTTAATGCCTCATGTTTCCAAATATCTCTTGGATTAACCTTTGTGATTCTTGATAAATTGCTAGACATGATTTGTAATTTAGGCAAATTATTTATTATACATTTTTTTCATATGAACATCATTAATCTTATTAGCTTCTTCTTCTGTAAATAATCCATCAATACAACTTATCAGACTGTAATCATCTAGTTCAATTAACCTTTTTGCAT
>CAZEEB010000351.1:0-1595 GCA_964511245.1 uncultured Paludibacter sp. | reverse complement strand
TTCTGAGCAATACTGATGGTATTGAAGTACAAAATAATTATGATAATGAAAAAAATAAGTTTTGGACCAAAAACAATCAACAAAATCTTGGATTAAACTGGTACAAAACAATTTCTGAAAAAGCAGACAACCATTTACTGGTTTATGCCGATAATTATGGATATGATACAGGTAATTCAGTACAGTATATTTCCACTAATCAAAATCAGATAGGACAAGTTCTGACAGGTATAAACTCTATGGGATTAGTTGATAAATTTAATTATTATATCTCTGACAAATTTAATCTGAATGCCGGTGCATCATTTAAATCATATGGTTTCTCACCTATTCAAGTCAATGTAAACGATTCAACGGTAAATGCGGTGAAACCTTCAGACCAAGTCATGTTAAACGAAGGTGTTGTTTTTGGGGAAGGTAATTATCAATTGGCAAAACATCAGCAACTTACCCTTGGATTACGCTTAAGTGCTATTGGAAATAAGGATAAAACATTTACCAACCTTGAACCCCGAATTGGTTATCATGGCATATTTTCCAATGATTACTCAATAAGTGCTTCTATTGGGCGGATGACACAACCCATTCATCGGGTTGCCAATGCAGGATTAGGTTTTCCTTTCGAAATGTTTTATCCATCCAGCTCTATTCTTTCGCCTGAAAGTTCATGGAACTTTTCACTTGGAGGTGCGAAGGATTTTTCCTGGAATAACAAAAAACTATCTGTAAAAGTAGATGCCTGGTATAAAACCATGGAAAACATAGTTGAATTTCAAGACGGATATGATATGAATTATGTAACTAATTATGCTATGCAAGCTAATACTACCCTGACTACCGATAAATTTCTTACACAGGGTAATGTTAAAGCATACGGAATTGATTTCTCTACAAATTATAATATCAAAAACCTGAAACTAACTGCCGATTATACGTTGATGAGAGCAATATGCCAGTTTGACCAGCTAAACTTTGGACGACCGTTTGACGCTCCAACAGATATCAGGAATTCCCTTTCGCTTACTTCGGAAATTAAACTTTCCGACTCGTGGTCTTTCAGTGCCACATGGCAATATAATTCGGGAAAACCAATAACAGTACCAACTTATATTTTTGCTAATCCTACGACCAATCCGCACTTCTATGATTACACGGAAATAAATTTTCAGCAAGTCGTAACCCAGCGAAACAATTACCGCACTAAATCATTTCATCGGTTGGATGTTTCTTTTAATCACAATTACAAAACCCGCAAAAAACATTTGGATGCAAATATTTCACTTGGAATCTATAATTTGTATAATCAGGCAAATCCATATATATACTTTATAGACGGTGTTCAAAATCCGGATAAATCATATACTCCTGTATTGAAATCAATGTCTTTGTTTCCAATCTTGCCGTCGTTTAGTTGGTCTTTGAAGTTTTAATTCGAAAAAGCAATATAGACAAAGATAATCGCCCAAAAAGCAAAAAAAGCCACAGCAAGTTAGTGTTTGTTTTCAAACGTCTTGCTGTGGCTTTTATAGCTTTTTTAATAGGGCAGAGCAGTCACCGTATATTTTATTTCCGGCAAAAGCCGATAAATAAAATAC
>CAZEEB010000350.1:0-1600 GCA_964511245.1 uncultured Paludibacter sp. | reverse complement strand
CCATTTTTATTAAATCCCATCCACGGATGGTCATAATTTAATAATGGGGTGAAAATTCGTTGATTGGTTTCGGAATAAATCCGTTTACGAAGCTGGGGTGAAATAGCATCCATTTTATCGCCCACAAAATAATCAATCCACGATAGCATGGCGGCGGTTTCGGCTGCAAATAAATCCACATAAGGATCATTCACATCGGGCAACCCGTTTCCTGCATGCCATTGATTCAAATGTGCCGGGATACCCCAATAGGATTCTTCGCAAATGGACCAAGCACCATTCACAATTTGATCCATGAATCGTCCTTTGTTTTCGTATACTTCAGCTAAAAGTAAGTACGACAGCACTTTCCGTTTTGTAAAACTGTATTTTTCGTGCTCCGAGCGGTCGCCGGTTCGCTGAAAAAGCAACATAACCGTAGCCGGAATTCCCTGAAAATTGTATTTCAAATAAGATTCAGCCTTTTTCACAACGGTTTTCATCTCAGTAGAATCAAGTTTTGACCATGCTTCACGATTTGAAATTCGTGGAAATGGCTCAAAACGGTTGTGAGGAACAAGAATCTTTTTAAGTTCAGCATCGGTATATTTGCCACTCAAAAGATTATTTTGAGCAAAAACTAAACTGTAACTTGCTAATAAAATGAATATTATAAATTTTTTCATACCGTTAATCCAAAGCTCCTGACTTCATTTTTTTAGAGTTTTCTTTTTCCACTTTTTTTATTTCTCCCGAAACAACAACTTTAATCACCGTTGCAATCGCATTTGGCATTTGTTCCGGCAAATTTATTTCCAACCCGGTATTATTCAGTCGATAATTGAGTGTTGCTTTGCTTTCCAACAATTCACAACTCACTATTTTGTTTTTCAAGTCTTTCAGAATGATTTTTCCATCTTTTGGCCATTCAAATACACTGAGATACAGAATGGTATTGCCTTTTAGAGGTTTTTGCGTGCATCGTCCCCAACTCATTTCAGCAAACGGACTGCCTTTAGTTCCATAAATGGCTTCACCGTTCAACTTCATCCATTGTCCAATTTGTTTCAAACGCTCAATGCTTTCCTGTGGAAATGTTCCATCGGCTTTTGGACCGATATTCAGCAGAAAATTACCGTTTTTTGAAGCCACATCAATCAGATTTCTAACCAGTGTTTGAGTTGATTTCCATTTGTCGTCGTAACTTTTATAACCCCACGAACCGTTCATGGTCATGCATGTTTCCCAGTTGTTATTATCCAACTCATCCCATTTCGGAATCCGTTGCTCTGGCGTTTTAAAATCTCCCGGAAAGTTAGGTCGTTTCAGGCGGTCGTTGGTAATTACATTCGGATATTTTTTTAGAATTTCAGTCACTTTGGTTGCCATATCGTCGGTCATATCCACCGGCGTATCCCACCAGAGAATGGCTATATCGCCGTAATTGGTCAGTAATTCCTTAATTTGCGGAATCGCTACATCATCGAAATATTGTGCCTGCGATTTCAACGTCTGAATTGGTTCCCAATGTCCGCGATGCTCGGCGGTATATTTGTCAATGCGTGCCGAATCAGGGTTACTCCAACCTTCAATAGCTTTTTTTATCCCTACAGCACCACCA
>CAZEEB010000349.1:0-1601 GCA_964511245.1 uncultured Paludibacter sp. | reverse complement strand
AGATAGCTTCAGGTGACTGGAGTTCAGACGTGTGCTCTTCCGATCTATATAAGGTGACTTATATCCAAGATAAATGACAGACACTTTTACGAAAGTAAAATTACAAAACCCGGCTTATAGGCCTGCTTTTTTCTTTTTAATAATTTGCAAAAATACCGTTTAGATTTTATGCCAAAAACGTTTACATTTATTATTCATATTTATCAGTTTTTGCGCTTCGAAATTTGGCAAATATCTGATTTTGAACTTACTGGAATTAAACGAAGTGTTTATGTATTGTTAAAAACACTGATTGTTGCTATTCGAGGATTTATAGTAGACAATTTATATGTGCGCGCTTCAGCGTTGGTGTATTCTATATTATTTGCTTCAATTCCGCTTTTTGCACTAATAATAGCTATTGCCAAAGGATTTGGGTTTGACAAAATGATTGAACAATCGCTCGAAGGTACTTTGGTGGGACAAGCTCAAGTAATACCCACATTACTCGATTTTGTTTCACGTTATTTGAAAGCAGCACAAGGAGGAATATTTATTGGTGTTGGGTTATTAATTTTGCTAACATCTGTTATGAGCCTATTTCGCCAAATTGAAAAAGCGTTTAATTGTGTTTGGCAGGTAAAAAAACAACGACCTTTTAACCGTCAATTAAGCACCTATTTATCATCGGTATTAATAATTCCATTTTTAATAATTTTTTCAAGCGGATTGTCAATTTTTTTTAATTCAAAAATTTCTCAACCATATATTCATGATGTATTAACTCCATTTTTACGTTTTGGCATTAAATTTACTCCATATATTGTAAACTGGATTGTTTTTACAATTTTGTATCTTGTCATTCCAAATACTACTGTTAAATTCAAAAATGCAATTATTGCCGGTTTAGTTGCAGGAACACTTTTCCAGCTTTTCCAATTATTATACATTCATGGTCAGAATTATTTATCGCATTATAATGTAGTATATGGAGGTTTTGCAGCCATACCATTATTGTTTATTTGGTTGCAGGTTTCCTGTTTAATCGTGCTTTTTGGTGCCGAAATTTCGTATGCATCGCAAAATATCCAAAATTTTGAATATGAGTTCGATTCAAATCATATCAGTACACGTTATAAAAATTTTCTGATATTATTTATAATTCATATCATTGTAAAACGGTTTGAATCAAAAGACTCCGCCTTAAGTGCCGAAGAAATTTCAACTGAATATAGACTGCCCATTCGCATTGTAAATCAATTGATTACAAACTTAGTTGATGTGAATGTGCTTATTGAAATTAAAGAAGTAAAAGTAAATAAATACTTACCTGCATTTGATATAAATCAATTGACTGTAAGCCTGTTATTTAATAAATTAGACAATTATGGATCAGAATTGTTTCTAACAAATAGGAATGAATCACTCGATTCATTTTGGCAAAAAATTTTGCATTTGAATGCATTGACCGAAGAACCTATTAAAGCGATATTGGTTAAAGATTTATAAAATTTGAATAACAAAAAAAGAGATTCTAACAATTTTGTTAGAATCTCTTTTCATTTGAGAGCGAAAGACGGGGCTCAAACCCGCGACCCTCAGCTTGGAAGGCTAATGCTCTA
>CAZEEB010000348.1:0-1604 GCA_964511245.1 uncultured Paludibacter sp. | reverse complement strand
AACACACAAAATCTCCTGTTGTTTTACATTTGTGTAAAATTGCGGGAGATTTTTTATTTAGATAAAAGAACAAAGATAAAAGAACAAAGACAAAAAATGACTTGATTTGCAATTGTAAATTGTAAATTATTTAATTGTAAATTGTATTATGCTGACACTCAAATATATCACCGAAAACACAGCCGATGTAATTACCCGGTTGGCAAAGAAACATTTCGACGGAACGGCTATTATTGCTCAGGTAATTGAATTAGATAATGCCCGGAAAGCTGCTCAAATTCAGGTTGATAATGCTTCGGCTGAAATGAATAACTTGTCGAAAGAGATAGGTATGCTGATGAAGCAAGGCAAACAAGATGAAGCTGGCAAGGCAAAAGAAAAAACGGTTGAGCTAAAAGAAGTTATCAAAACATTGGGCGACCAGCAAGCCGATGCAGAACAAAAATTGAACGATTTGTTGGTTCAAATTCCTAACCTGCCACACGAAAGTGTTCCTGCCGGAAAACATGCTGAAGATAATCTGGTGGAACGAGCCGGTGGCAAAATGCCTAACCTGCCCGAAGGAGCAGTGCCTCATTGGGATTTGGCTAAGAAATACGACTTGATTGACTTTGAACTGGGTGTGAAAATATCAGGAGCCGGCTTTCCGGTTTATAAAGGTAAAGGTGCCCGTTTGCAACGTGCATTGATTAACTTCTTCCTCGACAACGCAATGGAAGCGGGTTATTTGGAAGTACAACCGCCTTATGTAGTGAATGCTGCTTCGGGATATGGAACAGGGCAATTGCCTGATAAAGAGGGGCAAATGTACCATTGCACTGTGGACGATTTATATTTGATTCCTACTGCTGAGGTTCCGGTAACCAATATCTACCGTGATGTTATTTTAGCCGAAAATGAATTGCCAATTAAAAATACTGCTTATTCGGCTTGTTTTCGTCGTGAAGCGGGTTCATACGGTAAAGATGTACGTGGCTTGAACCGTTTACACCAATTTGATAAAGTGGAGATTGTTCAAATTCAACATCCTGATAAATCTTACGAAACGCTTGATAATATGGTGAGCTACGTACAAACTTTGGTTGAAAAACTGGAATTACCCTGGCGTATTCTTCGACTTTGTGGTGGCGATATGAGTTTTACTTCGGCTCTGACATTCGATTTTGAAGTATATTCAGCTGCTCAGGAACGTTGGTTGGAAGTAAGTTCAGTTTCAAACTTTGAAAGTTATCAGGCAAATCGTTTGAAATGTCGTTTTAAAGCTGCTGATAAAAAAACGCAACTTGTTCATACACTGAATGGTAGTGCCATGGCATTACCCCGTATTGTAGCGGCTTTGCTTGAAAATAATCAGACACCTGAAGGTATCCGTATTCCCAAAGCATTAATTCCTTATACCGGCTTTGAAATTATTAACTAAGAAATCGTTTTGAATTAATTATACTGATGAATAAAAACGACATTTGACTTTTTAGTTGAATGTCGTTTTTTTATTAGAGATTATATCAGTTGGAATATTGGTCTTCAAAAATTAGTTAAACGCAAAGGACGCAAAGCTAAAATTTTAAGGAAGTATTATGAAACTTCGGCTGAAATACAGCCGA
>CAZEEB010000347.1:0-1607 GCA_964511245.1 uncultured Paludibacter sp. | reverse complement strand
TCTCTCCGCAAATAATTGATTATTAAGTAGTTTCAAGAAATTGAGGCTACTTTTTTTTATTCTTATATTATTGATTTTACTGTGTTTTCTATCTGTTGTGCAAGTATCGTGCAAATTCTAAAAACAACAAAGCTACTTATCTTATTATCAGACAAGTAGCTTTTTATGTGACCGCAGCAGGATTCAAACCTGCAACCTTCTGATCCGTAGTCAGATACTCTATTCAGTTGAGCTATGCAGCCAGTCAGTTTTTCGTAAGAGAGTGCAAAGATAAGGCTATTTTTCTTTTCTACAAAAGAAATAGCCAAAAAAGTCAGTATGTTAGTCCTTTTTCTTATATGCTTAATGCTTGTTTTTTGCAATTTGTCGCTTATTTTCACGCTATTACAAAGTCTAATTGTTTTTTATCCAAATTTGCTTTTGCTACTTTCACTGTTATTTCATCGCCTAATTGATATTTTTTATGAAATCTACGACCCACTAAACAGTAGTTTTTATCGTCGAAGCTATAATAATCATCATCTAAATCGCGGATAGGAATCATTCCTTCGCATTTATTTTCTATTAGTTCTACATAAATACCCCATTCGGTAACTCCCGAAATAACACCATCGAATACCTGCCCCAGGCGATCAGACATAAATTCCACCTGTTTGTATTTTATAGAGGCTCGTTCGGCATTCGAAGCCAACTGTTCCATATCGGAGCTGTGTTTGCAATAATCTTCAAACTCCGAAGCGTTTACACTACGCCCACCGGAGGCATACTTTTCGAGTAATCTATGCACCATCATATCCGGATAGCGTCGAATGGGTGATGTAAAGTGAGTATAATAATCAAATGCTAATCCATAATGCCCCATATTGGCTGTTGAATATATGGCTTTTGCCATCGAGCGAATTGCCAGCGTTTCAATCAAATTTTGCTCTTTTTTGCCTTGAACTTCATCAAGTAGCTGATTGATTGAACTGGACACAGCGGTTTGTTTTCCGTTAGTTTTCAAATTGTAGCCAAAACGTTTAATAAATACAGCAAAATTATTCAATTTATCAGGGTTGGGCACATCATGAATTCGATAAACAAAGGTTTTTACAGCCTGACCTTTTCCGGGCTTGCCAATGTGGGTAGCAACCGTTTTATTGGCTAATAACATAAATTCCTCAATCATTTTATTGGAATCTTTTTGTTCTTTGAAAAATACGGATATTGGTTTTCCGGCAGCATCTATTTCAAAACGTACTTCCACCCTGTCAAAGGCAATGGCACCTTGTTCAAAACGCTTCTGGCGCAGCGTTTTTGCCAGTCTATCCATGGTTAGAATTTCGTCTTTGAAGTCTCCTTCACCGGTTTCAATTATGGATTGAGCTTCTTCGTATGTAAACCGTCTGTCGCTGCAGGTAACAGTTTTGGCTATTTGGTAATGTTGTACTTCTGCCTTATCGTTCATTTTGAAAATAACGGAATAAGTCAATTTGTCTTCATTTGGACGGAGTGAGCAAATTCCATTGGATAAATGCTCAGGCAGCATGGGAATGGTTCTATCCACCAAATAAACTGATGTGGCAGATCGGAAGAGCACACGTCTGAACTCCAGTCACCTGAAGCTA
>CAZEEB010000346.1:0-1613 GCA_964511245.1 uncultured Paludibacter sp. | reverse complement strand
TTCTACTTTGACAGATTAAAACGATAATACTATTTCTGTTTATATTGTAATAAAAACAATGTAATTTGGTTGAAATATATTTTGATATGTCACTTATATTTAGTATTTTAGCAGTGTAAATAAAGAGAAATAAATGATAGATTCTAAAAACAAATATATGTTAAATTCATTTTTTTGGGTTATAAGAGAAACAAGCTTACCGCCCGATTGACAATTTAACAGAGGTATTAAAAAGTAAAAAATATGGAGAAACACTGACTGGGCTGGGAAGCCGGTTAGGCTTGCATTTGTCTGGATATCAGCACATATTTAAAAATAAAACAAAACGTTTTTTTGTAAAGGCAGAGATTTATGCCCAGGGGTTATTATTAAGTGAAAGCAGGAATATTGAAAAGCTCAGTGAAACGATGGATTCAAACTATTACCAGATGCAACATTTCATAACAGAATCTACCTGGAGTGGTAGAGAGCTAATAGATCAAGTTGCAAAAGAAGTGAATTCAATGCTTCCTAAAGGCAAGCTTACCGGACTGATAATTGACGAAAGTGGTTGGGTTAAAAAAGGTCATAAAAGTGTGGGAGTAGGTCATCAGTATTGCGGGAATGTGGGCAAACTTAGCAATTCTCAAGTAGCTGTGTTTGCAGCATTAAACAACGGTGACTTTAGTTCAATGGTTGATGCTCGCTTATTTTTGCCCGAAGATTGGTGTGCCGATTCAAAAAGATGCGATGAGGCAGGAATACCAGCAACCGAAAGAAATTTTAAAACCAAACTCGAAATTGCATCTGAGATTATTGAACATCAATCAAATCAAATCGATTTTGACTTTGTGAGTGCAGATGGATATTATGGCAACGATGCAGATTTTGCAAGAAAAATAGATAATCTTGGCTATTTGTATATGCTTGACATTCATGCCAATCAATCGATTTATGTTGAGCCGACGGAACTTGAGATTCCCCAGCGTACATCAGCCAAAGGACCAACACCCAAGAGATTGAAGGCAACAAAGCCAAGCATGTCTGTAACTGACTACATGGGTGAACTCACTGATAAACAATGGCAGAAATTGACGGTGCGCAATACAACAAAAGGCAAATTAACGGGGTATTATCATTTTGCGAAAGTTTATATCTGGAACAAAACAATAGACCGAATCGAACAGAGACTACTAGTTATAAGAAAGACCTTAACCTCTGATAATGAGTTAGAGATAAAGTTCTCGTTTACCAATGCAAATATGGAGCAATATACCCCAGAGGTGATTGCATACATGCAAGCGCAACGGTTTTTTGTTGAACATTGTATCAAAGAATCCAAACAGATTTTGGGCATTGACCAATTTCAAACACGTAAATGGAGTGCATGGTTGCATCAGGTGGCTTTAAATTTTATGGTTTCGTCGTTCATTCTAAAAGAAAAACTTCGAAATAATGAAGATTTACCTTTGCTCAGTGCAAGGGATATAAAAGAACTGATCATCTTTCAATTACACAAACAAATGTCTGATGATCAAATGTATGAGAAAATTATTAACCGACACATTAGGCGGCAAAAAGATATTAATAATGCATATCTGAGGCAAAATCCTAATCTGTCAAAGTAGAATTAA
>CAZEEB010000345.1:0-1630 GCA_964511245.1 uncultured Paludibacter sp. | reverse complement strand
ACACTCAAATACCTACTAGCACCTTTAATACCACTATATTTATCTTCTATTTTAACTTGTTTTTCTATGTTGTTAAACTCCGATTGAAAATTCATTATTGGTAAACTAATGGTATCGAATTTTACTAGATTATTCCAACTATAATTAAGTGCTGTTGGACAAAGTTGAAAATCCCAATTTCCTTTTAGGGTTAGTTCATTCAATGCTTTATCTGAGCGCCATTTTATGGTTTGCTTTTCTGTTCCATTCAAATAATTCAATTCATGCATTCCATTACCCGTGCCCCATCCATTTGCTGTTAATTGATTATTACTTGTATTGATTTCTAAATTGTCTAAATCAGTTTTTGTTACCAATAGCTGGTTTTTATTACTGTTCTCAGCAGGATCCACCACAATAAAATAACTTTCCCATGGTTTAAATGACAATTGTAATTGGAGTTGATTTTCATGAATTCGATAATTAGTAATTGCCACTATATTACCTGTTTCAGGATTCCAAAGTGACGGCTTTCCAATAGTGGAAAGATTCACTGTAAATGAACTGGTTTGTTTATGACTATTCACTAAATAAAAAATATCCTTAGTTGCTATTTTTCTATGTTGGTATTTTATTGCTTCATTTCCTTCGCCTTCAATTGTAATATCTGATGAAAGTTGTTTGCGTAAAATAGTGGTTAGGTCTTCGGTATACCTTGAAAAAATTCCTTTTCCGCCACCTGGTACTGAATGAATTAATATCCGATTATCATGACTGTCATTAATGGTATGGTATTGTATTTGTAATAGTTCTCTTGGTTGAAATCCAAATATTTTTTGCATAGATCCAACAACAAAAGGATCAATGGGTGTTCCTTTTTCGGAGTTTGTTGGCAATTCATTTATTCCTATAACAACACCTCCATTCAAAACAAAATCATTGATTTTATTCAAGCATGCTGTTTGAATAGCTTTCAAACCTGGAAGTACCAATGCTTGGTATTGTTCATTTCCTACCAACAAACCATTCTTATTACTCTTGGCATTTGAGAGCGTATAAGGATCAATCACATCGTAATCAATATGATTGTCTAATAACTGTTGTTGCACTTCACGATATAATTCATCACTTACAGGAGCGGTATATCCTCCAAGCCATACTTGTGTTAGCGGATATACTATTGCTACTTTTGCAACGTGTTTTCCTTGCGCAATCATATAGGAAATACGCTGGGCATAATTTGCTAAGGGTTTAAAATATTTCCAATAAGGATTTTGATAAAACCAACTAGGAGGCCAATCGTTTTGGTTCTCTGGGCGATCCATTGAGTAATGAAATAAATGAGGAATAAATAAGTTCACGCCATACACTCCCAACATTGAAAAGCCGTACCGATACTCTTCTAATGGAATGGTGTAACCGCCACTTCCCATTGCCTCTGCAGACATTCTAGTACTACCATAGTTGTGGCCTAAAGAACTAATTTGTTTGGGATTATAAAAATCTATAGACCTTGGAAAACCATATCTAAAATCTTCATTGTCTGTACAAGGCACTTGTAACTGCCCTTCGGTATAAAAATAATCGGATTGTCTGATGTGTTGAATTAGTTCTTCGGTGGTATGACCAGTAACCCAAATATGATGATCAG
>CAZEEB010000344.1:0-1644 GCA_964511245.1 uncultured Paludibacter sp. | reverse complement strand
TCCTTCTTGATCAAGATACTATAATCACAAGAGATTATTTTGTTAAATTACAAAATTTTTTTCAAGAGTCACACGCTGAAGATATAGTAGCTGTGGTACCTTTTTTAAGAGAAAAAAACAGAGTTCTTTCGCCGCAAAAAATCAATTTTTTTGGCTGGTGGCAACATAAAATATTAAATTCCGGATATCAAAAAGGGCGTGTAAGTGCATTCAATTCGTTGTCGCTACTAAAAGTCGAATTTTTAAATTCCATAGGTGGTTTTAACGAAGAGTATCCATTAGACATGCTTGATCATTGGTATTATTTGCAAATTTACAAACTAAAAAAGATCGTTTACGTACTCAATACTTATATTGAACATGAACTTTCGGTATCAAATTATGAAAGTAAAGTCTCACTTGAAAGACATTTTGGATTACTTAAAGCTGAAAAATCATTCACAAAAGAGCTTGGTAAGTCACACTATTTTACGTATAAAATCCGCTTAATTTTTAGATTATTTAGGCAGACACTGTTTTTTAAAGACAAACGATATGCTAAATTAATATTCCAAATTTTAATTAATAAGCTATGATTTCTGTATGCCTTAGCACCTTTAATGGTGAAAAATATATTTACGAACAAATACAAAGTATTCTATTACAGCTGGATATCTGTGATGAGTTGATAATTTCCGATGATAATTCAACTGATAAAACAATAGAAATTATTCAGAGCTTTAACGATAATCGCATTAAATTGTTTAAGAATTCAGTTACAAAAGGGGTGTTGCTGAACGTTGAGAACGCTTTGTTAAAATCAACAGGAGATGTGATTTTTTTAGCCGACCAAGATGATATATGGCTTCCTGATAAAGTACAGAAATTTATGAAAGGACTAGAACAATCTGATTTAATTGTTAGTGATTGTTTTATTGTGGATGCCAATCTGAAACACATTGAAGATTCATTTTTTAGAGTTAATAATTCTCAAACAAATAAGTGGAATGCCTTACTAAGAAATTCATATTTAGGCTGTTGTATGGCGTTTAACAGAAAAGTATTAATTAAAGCATTGCCTTTTCCTGCTCAAATTCCCATGCACGATATTTGGATTGGCAATATCGCTGCATTTTATTTTAAAGCCGGATTTATAAATGATAAGTTAATTTACTATCGGCGTCATGGAGGAAATGTTTCAACAAGTTCAGAGCCTTCTCGTACCAATTTGTTTCAAAAACTTTACTTTCGATTTTCAGTTGTCAAGGAACTTATAAAACGCTTTAATTAAATTTTTATTAAAATACAATAATAAGCTAATCCAACCGTTATCATTTAATGTAAATTAATATCAATTAAAATTAGCATTGTCTTGATAAACTAATACATGAAGGTTACAATTATTACTGCCACTTACAACAGTGGGAAAAGTTTACAACGAACAATTGATTCTGTGGGGGCTCAGGATTATGCTGATATAGAACATATTATAATTGATGGCGGATCGACAGACGATACACTTGAAATTATTAATAAAAATAAAGCGAAGATTTCTAAAGTTATTTCGGAAAAAGATGAAGGCATATATGATGCTTTAAATAAAGGAATAAAATTGGCAAGCGGCGATATAATTGGGTTTCTGAATTCAGACGATGTATACACAAA
>CAZEEB010000343.1:0-1654 GCA_964511245.1 uncultured Paludibacter sp. | reverse complement strand
TTGCGGTTAGCATCGGTCATATTGGGTACGCTGTTAATATTGTCCAAAAAAACATTCGCTCTGTCAATGCCTTCGTACAAATATCTCCATATATTAGTTACGGTCTGATCGGCAGAGGTATGAAGCCAACTTGGAAGTCCTGTTGGTGAAGTTGATGAACCCCAGCAAAGATCATTGCTGTAGGTGTCCAACTCGTTAATCAAAGTCCTGCCATAAAGATTTTGATTTGCCATTGAGTTATAAACACCATTTAATGCAGTCTTTGCATTTTTTTCGGATGAGAATAACTGTTCTTGTGAGATAAAGTCTTGTGGCTCCACTGTGAAAAAGTCGGTGCATGATACCAGCAAATTAGCGAGTAAAATGGTTGCAAGTATTGAAATAATTGTATGTTTCATAATTGTTTGCGTAATTATTGATTAAAAAGTAATGTTGCCACCCAATGAGAGGGAAAATGCCCGCGGATAACTCGAAAAGTCAAAATTCCTTGTCATGGCACTATTCGCCGAAGAAACCTCAGGGTCAAAGCCAGAATAATTTGTCAATGTGAAGATATTCTCAACACTACAATACAATCTCAATGTCTTGATATAGAGCATTTTTAAAAGTCCGGTAGGAATGGTATAACCTAACTGAATTGTTTTTAATTTTAAAAACGAGCCATCTTCTACTAAGTCTGAATAATACGCCCTATTATTACTTCTTTGTGAACCAATTGTAGGTACTAAGCCCGTTGGATTATCGCCCGAAAAAGCATCCCGAAGTGCTGTAGTTGAATTATATCCATAAGGTGAGGCTACTGTATAAAGATATTTATTTACATTCAAAATGTTATTACCATAGGACCATTGTAGAAAGATATTTAAATCAAAGTTATAGGCTTCAAATTTATTACTCATTCCACCAAAATGTTTTGGATTGGCATCACCAATAACTGTGCGGTCGGATTGGTCAATTTTACCATCTCCATTTATATCTTTAAATTTCATATAGCCGGGTGTAACGGATGCTCCACGGGCTGTAGGATAGTTATTGGCAATATCAGCATTGCTCAATAGGCCATCAGAAATATATCCATACATTTGCGAAAGTGGCTTACCCACTATGGCAATATATGCCGGAAAATTATTCCAGGTATTGTAGTCACCAATATATGCCCAAGTAAGATTGCTGGTCATAGTAGGCTGTGCATTAGCTAATTCTACTACTTTATTACGAATAAACGAGATGTTAAAGTCAGTTGACCATCTGAATTTTTTTGTGCGAATATTTTCCGTGAACAAGCTAAATTCAAACCCTTGGTTTTGGACTTTGCCGATATTCATGTATGATTTGTCAAAACCGCTCGAATTTGGCATCTCAGCATTTAGCAACAAGTCATAGGTCTTTTTATAGAAATAATCTGCTTCAATTCTAACTCGTTGTTTAAAGAGACCAATATCTAAGCCAAGGTCGGTTTGCTCAGTGGTTTCCCATTTCAGATTGGGGTTGGCCATTTGGGCTTTTACGGTTGCGTTATTAATTGCGTTTCCAAAGTAATAGGTATAGGGTTTGGAAGTTAAACTGCCAATATACTGATCATAGGTAGCAAAATCATCTACACTATTATAGATCGGAAGAGCACACGTCTGAACTCCAGTCACCTGAAGCTATC
>CAZEEB010000342.1:0-1659 GCA_964511245.1 uncultured Paludibacter sp. | reverse complement strand
CTTTGGTCAATCCATCATAAACCAACACATCTGCACCTATAATCTGATTGGCTTCGGCATTCATCTCATTTACAGTAATTACACTATTAAGTCCAGCACGACTTTTCGCCCACGCATGAGCCAGATAAACCTTACCATTATCATCCCAAAGTGGGGTAGGGTCAATCAAACCTTTGCCGGGTTTAACAAGTACAGACTGCGACCATTCCGCAAGCGGGTCTTTTGTTTTTGTCATGTAAATACCTGTGTCCGGATCTGGCCAAAAGATGAAAAACTCACCTTTATGATATCGGATGCAAGGTGCAAATACACCTTTCCCGTGCTGAGGAGTAGAAAATATATCTTCCGGGATAAGTTTCTTAAGTGCGTGATTTACTAACTCCCAATTCACCATATCTTTCGAGTGTAAAATCGGAATACCCGGAACACAATTAAAACTGGAGGATATCATGTAATAGTCTTTCCCAACCCGAATAACATCCGGATCGGAATAATCGGCATTAATGATTGGATTTCTGTATGTTCCATCTCCTTGATCGCCAACCCAAACTTTCGAAATGCAGGGAGTTGTGGCGTACAACTGAGTAAATATACTGCAGGCTATAAAGACCAACAAAAAATAAATGTTGGATGTGTATTTTTGTATTCTCATTTTTTTGTATAATCTAAATTCTTCATCATTAGTCAAAATCATTTTCTCGTTCGTTAAGGATATAATAAACGTCATGTGAAAATTTACACATTAGAGTTTATAAAAGTTCGATTTATATTGATAATAGCGACTGAGCATGTATTAGCGGTTTGTAGCTTTCCTTTTAAATTTATTTATGTTTTATGTGTTGTGTTTAAGTCACAACCTTTGTTGACTTTCTTTCGATTCTAAAGCCTTATAAAAAGACTAAAGCAGTAAAACAAAAATAAATTCTTGTAATTGAAAGTTAAGAAGAAAGAAACAAACAATGAGTTAGATCTATGAACCTTTTCAAATTAAAATTCTGTTGGATATTGGTTTTTCTGTTGGTCTATGCGTTCTACAAATATCTTCTAACTTTCTTCTTATATGTTTTATATTCTTCCCCAAATCTTGTTGCCATAAATTTTTCCTCTCCTAGTATAATTATATGATAAATTATCAAACTATATATTCCTAAAGCTAATACTAACCAACTGTGAATAAAAATAATAGCAGAAATGGTGATCAAATTAAAACCAACATACATAGGATTTCGGCTAATTTTATATAAGCCATTTGTTTTAAATTGAGTTTCTTCAGTTGGAAGACCTAAACGTGTTGATTTACCAAGATTTACTAGGCTAATTGCCGATAACGTTAAGCCAGTAAAAAGTAGCCCAATGGAAATGTATTTATTAATCAAGAAGGTGTCAACTTCAATTATATCAACATTAATCAATTTGAAAAACAAAATAATCCATGTTGTATAACCAGCTATTTTTCCTGTAAAAAAGAATACTGGGTTTATTGTCATCTTTCCTATTATTTTCATTTTTTAATTCATATAATTATCAAACTCGTTCTTATCTTTACTCTTGGGTCTAATGTTTTTAATGATAGATACTATCAATTCTTTAAGACGCAAAATCACTTATATTGATTTTTCAACTCTTCGTACCATTTCTGCATAATAAAATAAGCTTTCT
>CAZEEB010000341.1:0-1668 GCA_964511245.1 uncultured Paludibacter sp. | reverse complement strand
CTATGTATCTAAACTTTTTTGGTAGTTTGGCAATACTAAAAGAGGAGCAAATCTTCACGAAATGCTCCTCTTTTAAAAGTCTATTAGAATTATTTACTCCGTTTTCGATTCTTCTTCAGCAGCAACTGCAGGAGTTTCTTCAACAGGAGTTTCAATTACTTCTTCGGCAACCGCAATTGGTTCTTCAACAAGTACTTCTTCAACAACCGGAGCAGCTACAGGAGCGGCAGCAGCTGCAGGAGCAGCGGTTTCAGTTTTTTTTGCAGTACCTGCACGGCGGGTGCGGGCGGCTTTCTTGGCAGCTTTTTCCTTCAACATGTTTTCGTTGTAATCTACCAATTCGATAATACACATTTCAGCATTATCTCCTATTCGGAAACCGGTACGTAAAATACGGGTATATCCTCCTGGACGGTTTGCAATTTTTTGTGAAACATTTTGAAACAATTCAGTTACTACTTCTTTGTTTTGAAGATGGCTAAATACCGTACGACGCGAATGTGTCGTATCATCTTTGGATTTTGTCAAAAGTGGTTCTACATATACCTGAAGGGCTTTTGCCTTTGCAAGTGTAGTAGCAATTCTCTTATGTTGAATAAGAGAAGAAGCCATATTGGACAACATCGCCTTTCTGTGAGCCGTTTTGCGGCCTAAGTGGTTAAATTTTTTATTATGTCTCATCTCTTTACTCTTTATCTAATTTATATTTAGCAATATCCATTCCGAAGGACAGATTAAGGCTTTCCAATTTTTCGTCCAATTCAGTTAGCGATTTTTTTCCAAAATTACGGAATTTCAACAAGTCGTGCTTATGAAATCCTGCCAATTGACCAAGTGTTTCTACATCGGCTGCTTTTAAACAATTGAGTGCCCGAACAGAAAGTTCAAGATCAGTCAGTTTTGTTTTAAGCAATTGACGCATGTGGAGAATTTCTTCATCAAACTCTTCGCCATTGTCACCCTCTGTAATTTCCATCGAAATTTTTTCGTCAGAAAATAGCATAAAGTGGTGAATCAAAATTTTAGCTGCTTCCTTCAATGCTTCTTTGGGATGAATAGATCCATCAGTGCTAATTTCCAACACTAATTTTTCGTAATCAGTCACTTGCTCAACACGGTAATTTTCGATTGCATATTTTACATTACGAATAGGTGTAAAAATTGCATCAATTGGAATAACGCCCATTTCCTGATTTGAGGTTTTATTCTCTTCAGAAGGCACATATCCTCTACCTTTATTTACTGTGATATCAATCTGAAAATTGGCTGAAGGATCAAGTTCGCAAATAACTAACTTAGGATTTAACACCTCAAAACCGGTAAAATATTTACCTATATCGCCCGCTTTGAATGAAGTTGCACCTGCAACATTGATTGTCACTTTTTCATTTTCAATATCTTCAACAATCTGTTTGAAACGTATTTGCTTCAAATTCAATATAATGTTGGTTACGTCATCAATTACTCCAGGAATAGTTGAGTATTCATGATCTATTCCTTCAATTTTAATGGAAGTAATAGCGAAACCTTCGAGCGAAGACAAAAGAATACGGCGTAAAGCATTACCTATTGTAATACCGTAACCGGGTTCCAACGGACGGAATTCAAATTTACCTTGAAATGCGTCAGCTTCCAACATGATAACCTTTTCAGGTTTTTGAAATGCTA
>CAZEEB010000340.1:0-1669 GCA_964511245.1 uncultured Paludibacter sp. | reverse complement strand
AAACCTTAGATTTTGGGTTATTGCAATTCCTGCCGGATTATTTTTTCTAACAGATGCTTCAATTACATCAAATCTATCATTTGTCAAGGTTTCTAGATATGAGTATACTTTTTGAATAATACCGTTACCCTGAAAATCTGTATCTAAACATAGTTGTAATGCTAATCCAACTTTGGCATTTTCAGGAATTAATTTCTCCTGCTTGAAATAATCAACTTTATCCCTACTGAACTGAAGGACTTGATTTTCAATTGAATTATTTAGCAGACCCCAACCTATTATCATAATCTTATTTGTTTATCAGTAAAGTCTTTACATTGGCTAATATCTGTATCGCTCCAAAAAGAAAGTGGAATAGGTATTTTACCAGTCCCTTCTACATCTACTATATATGTTGGATAGGCTAAACCGCTTAATCTTTTACGTAATTCAGTCATAATTTCTATTTCTTCATTCATATCACAAACAAAATGCTCTAAACCCTTAACACTATCACATCGATAAATATAATAAGGTAAAACACCATTCCAAAATAGATTTTCAAAAAGACGTTTTAATGTATTTGAGTTATTGTTGATACCTTTAAGAAAAACAGTTTGTGAAAACAACGTTGCACCGGTTTGTTTTAATTGTTTAATAACTTGTATTGTTTCAGGAGTTAATTCATCTGGATGTTCAAAATTTATTAGAATGAATAGCGGTTTCTTTTGCTGAATCTCGGCAACCTTGTTTAAAACTTTCTTGATTACTGCAGATTCAAAAGATTTGGGATTATGTACCGGCAATCTTGTTCCTATTCTTATAACCTTGACATTTTCAATTGTTTCCAATTCTTCAAGAATAGCTAAAGTCTGTTTGGGAGAGAAAAATGGATCACCACCAGATAAAATTACATCCGTTATTTCTATATGTTGTTTAATATAGGTGATAATATTTTGAATCTCATCAAATTTCAAATCACCCTCATTTGTTCCTATTTGCCTTATTCTTGTACAAAATTGGCAATGTGATGCACAACGATACGAAACTTTTATCAATGCTCGGTTATCATATTTGTGAATTAAACCCTTCACAGGTTGATGACTGTCTTCACTCAACGGGTCAAGGTTCTTAAACTTATATAAAATATTATCTTTCGGAACTAAATACTGTTCTGCAATAGCCCGATTTGCAAACTGTTTCTCGAGGTAGGGTGTAAACTTTTCCTGCATCACAATTGAATTAAAACAGATTTTATAATTGTAATCGCTTCCTGCATTTGGTCATTCGTAATAATCAATGGAGGTGAAAATCGCATAGCATTATTTCTTGTTGGCTTAGCTAATAATTTATGTTCAAATAGTTTGTGACAGACCTCCATTGTATCAATGCTTTCTTCAAATGCAATTGCATTCAATAATCCTTTCCCTCGAACAAATTTTATTTTTGGATTTTGTATCTGCCTGATTTCTTTTCTAAAGAATTCACCTTGTCGTATTGCATTTTCAGCTAACTGTTCTTCGTCAATCACTTTAATGGCTTCAATTGCTACCGCACAGGTCAACGGATTGCCGCCATAAGTAGAACCATGCATTCCCGGTTTCAGTAAAGAAATAATCTCGTCAGAACCTAATACAACTGATAAAGCAGTAACACCACCAGTAATAGCTTTTCCCAAAAGCAATAAATC
>CAZEEB010000339.1:0-1690 GCA_964511245.1 uncultured Paludibacter sp. | reverse complement strand
GAAAGGTTAAACAATGATATGTCCAACTTAATAAATAACACTGAAGTTGGCGCATTATATCTCGATCGTAATCTATGCATTCGGAAAATCACAGCATCCATATCAAAAATTACCAATATTCTACCAGCTGATGTAGGTCGTCCAATTTCACACATATCTTCATTCAGTTATTCCGAACCTATTATGAAGGACATCATGAAGGTTACAGAATCTTTACAAATTATTGAAAATGAATATAAAGACGACAATGGAAATTATTATCTTGTGCGTACCAGACCATATAGAGTTGATAATAATGCAGTTGATGGAATATTAATAACTTATGTAAATATTAATTCGTTTAAAATTGAACAACAAAAAACTGATATAACATCCAAAAGACTATCTGATGCTTTGGATTTTGCTAAAATGGCTTGGTGGGAATGGGATGTAGAAACTGGAAAAGTAATTTATGATGCAAAAAAAGCAACCATGTTAGGTTACACTGTTGAAGAATTTCCGGATGATGTTTTCGAAGTTTGTAACCTAATTCACCCCGATGATTACGAATCCACTATGGAAATCATGCGAAATCATCTTTATGGTGATTCTGCTAATTATTGTGTAACTTACCGTATTAAACGCAAAGATGGCTCTTACGCTTGGTATTATGACCGTGGAGCTATATCTAAAAGAAAAAAGAATGGTTCGCCACTCAAAATTATTGGTTCTGTAATTGATGTTAGCGAACTTAAAACTTTAGAATATGAATTATCTCATAAAAATAATTTACTTCATAAAGCATTTGAATCAAATAAAATACCTCAAATCGTAATTGATATCAGTGGTATTATCACTTTTAGTAATGATTCTGCCAGAAAATTCATAAAAAAAATAACTGGCAGCGAATTACCCAATTCAGTAAATGATTGGAAATACGAGAAATTAAATGAAAATATGCAAAATCCATTCTTTATAAACGCTGGGAGTCAACATGAATTTCAAAGAAACATTCAACTAAAACTAACTGATAATGAAAGTATTACACTATCAGTTAATATTACTGCATTGCTTGATGAAAAATCCGATTTGCATGGATATTTGTTAAATTTTAATGAATAAATACTTAAGTTGTATGGAGCCAAAATCAAATGAAGAATTGTATAGAATGATTGAACATACAATTAAAATTAAATCATTAAATTTATTTAATAAAGAAAGTAGTACTGAAGAGCTGCTTGAAGAACTAGGTACTTATTTTCGTGAACTTGAATACCAAAACGATGAATTAAGACATACACAAACATTACTCGAAAACACAAAGGCTGAGTTTATTGATTTATTTGAATCTGCTCCTGTTGGATACGTAATATATGATTCTGATTATAGAATACTTAATTTAAACAAGTATTTCGAAAATCTGACTAAAAAAACTAGAAATCAATTAAATGGAGAAAAAATAACTAATTTAATATCTGAAGACAGTCAGGATATATATTATTTTCACATTAGAGAATTAGAAAAAACGAAGGAAAATGTAACTTGCGAAATATCTATTAAACAAAACGGTATTTTAATACCCATACGAATTGAGTCAAATATCAAGATACAAAATGGAGTTGAACATTATATGTCAGCAGTTACCAATATAACAAATGAAAAGAAAGTAGAATTAGAATTAAAAAAATCGCATGAAGAATTAAAACGATTT
>CAZEEB010000338.1:0-1706 GCA_964511245.1 uncultured Paludibacter sp. | reverse complement strand
TGTGGGTGTTTGTTTGCAGCGGATGGGTACTTTCAATACTTGCTGCAATTGTAGGAATGCTTATTGGTAAAAAGAAAGCCGTTTCTGACAATCCCTAAACTATAAAAGTTTGATTAATTAGTTTTCATCAGAAAATCGCACTATTGAGCCAAATTTCTGGAATACTAGGACGCAAATAATTAGTGCTATTTTGGTATTTTCTGCTGAAATTTCTATTGTAGCAGCACAACTAGCTAAATCGAAACAAAATAATTAATGGTTTTGCACTCAAAATAATCCTAGCTCTTACAGCATTGTAAAAAAATAAGAATAAAAATGAAAATAGCAATTACAACAGTTGGTTCAAGGGGTGATTTACAACCATTTATATCACTTGGCCTTGGTCTGAAAAAAGCCGGTTATGACGTTTTGATTATTTCCGCTAAAAACGAAGAAGACTTTGTTCGGAATTATGGATTAGATTTCCATGCTCTAGATGTAAACATTCAGGAATTAATGGAAGGAAACAGCGATGTACAGGGAATTGCAAAAGGCAGTAATCCGCTTAAATTTATGATAACCCATTTAAAAGGGTCGAAAAATCTGAAAAGCATGATGATTAAAACACAGTGCGAAATGTGGGATGCCTGTCAGGATGCAGATCTTATTGTATTTCATCCGGGAATGCCTATCGGATATTATATTGCACATGTTAACCATAAAAAAAGCGTACTATTAAATCCTTTTCCTGTAGTAGCAACAAAAGATTATCCGTCCATCCTTTTTTATTCCTTACCCAGACTGGGGAAAGTGTTTAATTCATTAACTCATGCCCTTTTTTACAAGATGTTTTGGGCATTGGCAAAATCAGCAATAGTTGCATTCTGGAAAGGGAAAAAACTACCAAAAGTTGATTTCAAAACTTCTCCTGTTATACAACAAATAAAAAGTGGAAGACCTGTTATTAATGCATACAGTCCTTTAGTCTTTCAGCCAGCCCGTGAATGGGGGATAAATATACAAACTGTTGGCAGTTTGACTATTGAAAACGAATCAAATTTTACTCCGGCAAAAGAACTTGTAGATTTTATTAATGCCGGTGAACCACCCATTTTCATCGGTTTTGGAAGTATGAAAGATATTAATTCATTTACCCGTACATTTGAAATTCTTTCTGAAGCAGTAACTAAAACAAAACAACGTGCTGTAATTGGGCTTGGTTGGACTAAGAATAGTTTCACAGGAGCAATACCTGAGAACCTGTTTTTAATTGAAAACACACCCTTTACGTGGTTATTTCCACAAATGAAGCTGGTAATACATCATGGTGGTGCAGGCACAACAGCAGCAGGACTTATTGCAGGCAAACCAACAATTATAATACCACATATTGCCGACCAACCTGCATGGGGACTACGGGTTTATGAACTTGGAGTTGGATCAAAACCAATAGCAAAGAAAAATCTGACAGCCAACAAGTTGAGCAAAGCCATTTTGTTTGCACTTCAACCGAGAATTGTAGAAACGGCAAATCAATTGGGGCAATCAATGAGAAAGGAAAACGGTAGTGGAAAAGCAGTAGAAATCATTCATAAATATTTAACTGACAAATAAGCCAAAAACAACAAACACCCAGCAGCTCGTTAGAAAAAACTTAAATATATATATATCAGAATACATAGGGCTTCGTGTGGTCGAGGCACGAAGACCCAACATGAAGCCCATGT
>CAZEEB010000337.1:0-1724 GCA_964511245.1 uncultured Paludibacter sp. | reverse complement strand
ACACGGCTCTGAACACTCTTTCCCTACACGACGCTCTTCCGATCTCTCCATAATTACCAGAGCCGGTTATACCTAAAGTTGGCAACATTCCGGCATTTCCGGGGGTATTATTCGCCTTCGAAATGGCTGCCTCATTTTTAGCCACCCGAATATCAAAATTATTCTTCAGGGCTATGCTGATTGCATCGTCAATCGTTAGTTTCTGAGCTGCTGTAAAAGAAGTCAGACTAACCAGAACGAACAGTAGTTTTATAGTTAGATTTTTCATTGTCCGACGATTTTTTTAGAATTACTTGACATAACCATATACATAATTGGAATCACAAACAAGGTAAGAATGAGCGAGAAAAGCAAGCCGCAAACCACCACAATTCCCAGCGAAACTCGGCTACTTGCACCGGCTCCCAATGCAAACGCAATAGGCAAAGCTCCAAACATAGTGGCCAACGACGTCATCAAAATTGGTCGGAAACGTGCCGAAGCAGCTTCAAAAGCAGCCACCCGTTTATTCATGCCCAGTTTTCGTTTCTGATTGGCAAATTCCACAATCAGAATTCCGTTTTTGGTCACGATACCGATAAGCAGAATCATACCGATTTCGGAGAAAATATTCAATGTCTGATTGAAAATCCACAACGAAAGCATCGCTCCTGCAATAGCCATTGGCACCGTGAGCATGATAATAAACGGATCGCGGAAACTTTCGAATTGTGCCGCCAGAATCAAATAAATAAGTAGCAATGCCAGAATCAGAGCAAAAGAAATGTTGGAATTGCTTTCGGCAAAATCGCGTGAATTTCCAGCCAAGGCCGTTGCAAAAGATGAATCGAGCAACTTATCACCAATTCGTTTCATTTCAGCAATTCCCTGACCAAGTGTTTTAGTATCAGCCATATTTGCCGAAATTGTTGCCGATTTATAGCGATTGTAATGGTACAGAATCGGTGGATTACTGTTTTCCTTCACCGAGACAATATTATCAAGCTGAATCATGTCACCTTTTGCCGACCTGACATAAAGCGACGAAATATCTTCCGGAGCATTGCGGTCTTCGCGTGCCACCTGTCCAATAACATAATATTGTTTATCGTTTTTCAGGAAATATCCGTAACGACCACCGGCATAAGCGAGATTCAGCGCATTTGAAACATCTTTTTCGCTGACACCCAAACTATTGGCTTTCAAACGGTCAACTGAGATATTCAACTCCGGTTTGTTGAATTTCAAATCCACATCCACATTGCTAAACAAGGGACTGTTTTGTGCTTCATCTAAAAATTTTGGCAACACCTCACGTAACTTTTCAAAATCAATGTTTTGAATTACAAACTGAACCGGCAAACTTCTTGAATTTCCTGTCGAAATAGTAGGTTCCTGAACTGCAATGATGCGGGCATCAGCATTTTTAGCATACAATTTTGATAACTTTTCATAAATTTTTTGCTGTGAAACTTTGCGTTCAGAAGCATCAGTCAGGAAATTAAGCACAAAACCGGTATTCACCGCCGAACTTCCATTTCCACCCCCATACCGTGCCAACACGTAGCCCGATTGCGGAATGGAATCCATATTTAACTGAGCAAGTTTATCTATTAAAGCCGATGTGGTGCTGTATTCCGTTCCTTCGGGTGCTGTAATGGTTGTCCGCACATAACTGTGATCTTCCAACGGAGCTAATAGATCGGAAGAGCGTCGTGTAGGGAAAGAGTGTTCAGAGCCGTGTA
>CAZEEB010000336.1:0-1732 GCA_964511245.1 uncultured Paludibacter sp. | reverse complement strand
ATTGCAAAATTAGCTATTATTATTTTTTGTTATTACATACTTACCAAAATGATAGTCCTTTCAATTTGGTAAGTATATTGACAAAAGTAAGTATTTGTTTTAATTTTGCAAAACATAAATTATTTAAATAACTGGAAATGGAAAAACAACAAGTACAAGAAACCGCTTTGGCTGTTTCAAAAGCTATTTTAGAAGGCAGATGGAATGATCTGGATAATCTGTTGGATGACAAATTTACATATACCGGAGATGGATTTGTATTTTCAAAAGATGAATACATTGGATTTATGCAAGATATGAAAGCTGCTTTTTCGGATTTAAAAATGCTATTTCCGAACATTTTAATTGACGGCGATATGGCTTCCATTCGGTTTATCTCTACCGCAGTTAATACCGGCAGTTTTATGGGCGCTCCTGCCAATAAAAAGAACCTCGAGATTCATGGTATTTTTATGCGTAAAATCAAGAATGGCAAAGTTTTGCAAGAATGGCAAACTACGGATTTACTGGGAGTTATGCGTCAAATTGGTTTTGGTGCCTTGTTTGGATATGCTCTTTTTGTAGGATTATTCAAGCTGAAACAAGCACGCCCGAAACGCAAATTTTAAATTCGTTTTTTCTTGAGTAAAAATGATACACGAAATCGTTTGTAAATCGGCTTTATCAAAGCACGAACATGCGTTTCCAACGGTTTGGGATGTTAATCCATACCGGGGATGTACGATGGGTTGTAGGTATTGTTTTGCTCAATATTCTCACAAGTACCTGAACTTGAGTAATTTTTTCAGCGATATTGTGCTAAAAAGCAATATCGCTGAAATTTTACACAACGAACTACGAAAAAAATCATGGAAAGCGGAACAGATAAAATTAGGCGGGATATCCGACATTTATCAACACGCCGAAAAGAAATATGAATTGCTACCGCAGCTTATTGATGTGCTCAAAAAATCACGAAACCCGGTATTTATTCAGACAAAATCTACATTGATACTTCGTGATTTAGAACTAATCAAAGAGCTTTCAAAAGTAACTTCGGTTGATATTTCAACCAGTATTAGCACATTTGACGAGGATTTTCGTAAAATTATTGAGCCGGGTGCACCATCAGCGCTTGAACGAATGGAAATGCTCCAACAGTTTGCAGGTATTTGCAGGCATACTATTGTTTCATTTATGCCTATAATTCCTTTGATTTCTGATACCGAGGAGAATTTGGATTTAGCATTCAGATTGACTAAAGAATTCAAATTAGATTCAATAATTGCATATCCATTGCATTTACGTGGAAAAACAAAATTGCCATTTTTCAATCTAATTCAGACTCATTATCCGGAAATATTTCCTCATTTTTCAAATCTTTACAAAACTCCAAACTTGGACAGCTTATATGCAGAAAAACTATTTAAAAAACTGGATATTTTACGTTCTAGATATCAACTTTTTGGCACATATTCAATTGTACAACCACTTAATAATCAATTGAGTTTATTTTAAAAAACAGCTAAAAATTTTGAATCAAAAAATCTGATTGTAGAAATTGTGTTGTGACACTCTACAACAAATTGTTTTCTACCTATACTTATACTCCAATCCTGATTTTTTGCTCATGCTAACGCACTTTAGCACGAAATCTATCTAATAAAACCGCCCAAGCTGAACTTCTTCAGATTGGGCGGTTCATATTTAAGTCCCCTTTAGGGGATTTAGGGGCATCTTATTTTACTTCTTC
>CAZEEB010000335.1:0-1746 GCA_964511245.1 uncultured Paludibacter sp. | reverse complement strand
TAGACTACAATCTTAATTTTACCTTTAATAAGGCACAAAAACGTACTGTTAATGCTGCACTTTCCAATACTTTTGGATTTGGAGGGCATAACGCGAGTGTTATTGTAAAAAAATACAAAAAATAAGGTTAGTGATTAACTATCTATTTAGAAAAATAAGGCTCCTTTCGAATGCTCGAAAAGAGCCTTATTTTTTATTTCGGGAAGTGCTGGGCTTTTATCCAGACAAAATTAAATACTACCAACTGGCCGTTCGACATAAATCGGTTTCAATTCCTACCGAAAACGGTCATAATCTAAGTAACGAACGTCTTGAATTTTTAGGCGATGCGGTTCTTAATTCTGTTGTTACCGATATTCTTTATCACAGCTATGAACATGAACGTGAAGGTTTTCTGACGAATACCCGTTCCAAAATTGTAAAACGTGATTCGTTGAATCAACTCGCCGTTGAGATTGGGCTGGACAAATTAGTGAAAGTAACCAAATATGTAAACGCCAACACCAACAATAATATTTACGGTAATGCACTGGAAGCACTTATGGGTGCCATTTATCTGGATTATGGTTACAAACAATGTAAGAAATTTATTGAAAACCGTCTGTTTAGTTCATTTATTGATTTGGATGAAATTACCGGAAATGAAGTCAATTTTAAATCAAAACTTATTGAATGGTGTCAGAAAAACCGCTTAGAAGCTGAATTTATTCTGGTTCAGGATACACTCCAGAATGCAAATAAGCATCAATTTCATACTCGATTGGAAATCAACGGAATAAATATTGCTGAAGCTACAGGAAGCAGCAAAAAGGAATCGCAACAAAATGTTTCTAAACTTGCACTACAACTTATAACTGTAGATCCCAAGCTTTTTCAAGCCGAAGTTGAATAAGCACAACACCAGAGAATTAACATATCGCAATTTGAAATTCTGCAATCTCATTTAAAAATCATCTCAAGCATAGTTTTTGCACATTTTTGTATTATTTGTGCAATCTATTCATCAAAATTTGTATCTTTGTAATCAGTTAATTCTTAAAGCGACTAAAAGTTACAACATGAAAAATCTACATTTTTCGCAATTAATTTTTGCTCAGGCAAAAAAACATGGGAAAAAACCCGCATTATACTTCAGGGAACAGTTTGAAACCGGTTGGAAAAACATTAGCTGGGAAGAGTTTGGAAATCAAACCGTATCAATTGCCAAAGCCTTTGTTGAATTAGGAATTGTTGAACATCAACGAGTTGCACAGTTTTCACAAAATAAAGCTGAAAACTTAATCGTTGATTTTGCATTGTATTCAAACCGGGCTGTTATGGTGCCAATGTATGCCACTTCTACTGTAGAACAAGTTGAATACATTATTAACGATGCGGAAATAGAGTTAATTTTTGTTGGAAATCAGGACCAATACAATATTGCGTATGAAGTACTACAAAATTCTGCGTTTTTAAAAAAAATTATCGTATTTGAAAATACTGTTATTTTTTCGGATACTTCCAAAAGTATGTATTTCAGTGATTTACTTGAACTTGGAAAAAAATCAACAAAACATTTTGAAGTTGAACATCGGCAAAATGAGGCCTCAGAAACCGATTTGGCATGCATTTTATACACTTCGGGTACCACCGGAAATCCCAAAGGAGCTATGTTATTGCATTCAAATTTCAATGAAGCCATGAAATCAAATACTTCGAGGCTTAGCAGTTTTACCGAAAAAGATGTTTCAATTGCATTTTTACCAT
>CAZEEB010000334.1:0-1765 GCA_964511245.1 uncultured Paludibacter sp. | reverse complement strand
GTATTTTGTATTAATGTTGTGATAAAAACCAGCACACCCTAAAAATAGGAATAATACAAATAATAATGAAATTTGATTAATACGTTTAGTCATAATAGTTTATTTTTAAAATTGGTTTATAAAATGTATTTCTAATATTTTTTATTGTATAAATTGTAGCACAACACTTTTTTATTTTAATTGACAAACAAGGCTGAGACCACAAAATTGTGAATTAATATTTGGTGTTAAATAATAATTAAGTGAGTTTGTTTTTGTAGGTAAATAAAGTCGTTTGTATTTAGGGTTACACACACCTATTAATGCCCCGATAGCGCCACAACCTACCGTAAATCCAAGCATTACAGGGGCTAATACATCAAATGGTACATATCCATATCGCTGGCTGGTATCAGCCCAAGCATAAAGTGTTGAAGTAAGACCTATTAAACCACCATAGAGTGCATATTCGCCGGCATAATCACCGTTAATTACTGAAATATAATTAATTTTCGAACTTTCAATATTTGTTTGTACATTCGATTCGGAATTTATAAAACTGATTGTACTATCATTCAAATAAATAAAATTTTTGGCTTTTTTTAGTTCACCGTTATTAAATCTAATTTTCACACTTTTATAAATATTTCCGGCTTGCACTTCACGTGACTGCGAAAAAATATAATTTGTAAACAGCAAACTGAATAGAAATATTAAAAATAAATTTTTCATCGATCCTTTTTTTTAATTATTTTTTGGGATTTAAAAATTTATCTATAACTTTATTCATCATGGGTTCAACAATACCAAGTAAATTGTCGAACTCATCGTTAAATTGATTTACATCAGAACCTGATACTATTGTGCCTTTTGAAAAATTAGATGATGATGAAATTAAATTTCCTTTTTTGTCGAACAAATATAAATAAGTAACCCCTTGCGCTGCTCCGTTAATTCCAAAATTTCCAGCACCGGTAGTAATGTATGAATAGCTTACAGCTACTAAATCAGTATTAAGTTTGGTTGCAATTTCTGAAACTGTTTGGGTATAATTTTTACCACTTTCATTAAAGTATGCCGAGACATTTGCTTTTTCAAATTGAAAAGGATTAAATTCATTTTTAGGAATAATAATGTAGGGAAATCGTTCGCTATTGGTATCTAATGAACGTTTTGAATTCATTTTCTTTTGAAGTTGGGCATATTCTGATGATTTGTAAAGCGAATCACCGAATAAAACTTTAGCTTTAAAATTAGTATTTAAGCTTTCGGCATATCGGTTTCTTAATTTATCCACATTTCTTATTTCCATTTCAAAAATGTCATCAGCAATTTTGTTGAGTTTTCCGTTAAAAATTGCAGCATCAATAAGTGGTAATGGCGATTGCTCAACTTTACCTACCATAGTTGAAATTAAAGCAATACTTTTAATTTTTTCTTCATTGTTTCCATAGTAACTTACTCTGATTGAAGAACATGATGATAAAGTAAAAGCAATAATCAACCCCAAAGATAATCTTAAAAATAATGTTTTCATAAAGTATAATAATTAGATTTTCCTACTCATTTGGCTTTTCGGATTTCGCCCCATTTTTGTTGTTAGTGCTTACTCGTCTCCACAATATTTAATAATGCCTTAATAGAAATTGTAAATTTCAATCGTAAATATTGTATGTTTTTGTATAATAATGTACAAATGTAATGAATATTATTTACACTTACAATATTAATAAATAAATGTAATATGATTATAAAAACAAAAAGCCCAAAACAATTAAGTTTCGGG
>CAZEEB010000333.1:0-1787 GCA_964511245.1 uncultured Paludibacter sp. | reverse complement strand
TCGTTAATTTTTTTAACGTTGAGTTTTCCAATCTCAGAACAATGCGGTCGTTTTTTTTATTAATACAAAGATAAACTTTTATTTTTTATTCCTTTGAAATATTTCTGTTATTTTAGTTAATTATTTCTGGTTGCTTATTTTTTTAATTATTATCAAACAACTTTCCAAAGTTTCGAAAAAAATCAGATTAAAATTTCTTTATCTAAAAGAAAATATCTACTTTTGCAATTCTGTAACGAAATTGATTTAACAAAAGAACCCAAATAAACTGTATTATGGCAAAAAAAGAGGAAAAAACACAGGACGAATTAGCCAATGTTGAACATGTACTCACTACAACTGAAGCATTTATTGAAAAATATCAAAAACAAATTCTAACAGGTGTTGGCGCTATTATACTTGTCGTTTTGTTAATAATGTCGTTTAAAAACTTTTACCTTGACAAACGTGAAATTGCCGCACAAACTGAAATGTCTAAAGCGCAAGCCGCCTTTGCAACCGATTCTTTTCGGGTAGCACTCGAAGGTAAAGGTGTTCAATCTATTGGTTTTAAGGAAATAGTATCAGAATATGGAATTACAGCTTCCGGAAAATTAGCTGCTGCTTATGCCGGAATTTGTTATTATAAACTTGGCCAATATGAAAATGCTATCAAATATTTATCACAGTTTAGTGCCAAGGATTCTTACTTTTCAGTTTCTGTAATTGGATTAACAGGCGATTGTTACGTTAATCTAAACGAAAACTCAAAAGCATTGAGTTATTTTGAAAAAGCTGCTGATAAAGACAATGTAGTATTAAGCCCTATTTATTTGAAAAAGGCAGGTTTAATTTATGAAACTTTGAATCAACCCGAAAAAGCAGAGAAAGTCTATCTGAAAATTAAGGAAAAATATCCAAAAAGCACTGAAGCTTCTGATATTGACAAATTTATTGCGCGTGTTCAAAAATAATAATATATAATTAGGTGTCAGAAAAGCTACTTCAAATCAAACTGAAGTGGCTTTTTTAATACCAAACATAAAACTAAAATTATGGCTACAAAATATCAAAATCTATCAATGTATAATGCCGAGTTAATGCCCGATAAAGAAATTATGGCAAAACAAAGATATGCTATTGC
The DNA here is from genome assembly GCA_964511245.1 of uncultured Paludibacter sp. Lineage (GTDB taxonomy): Bacteria > Bacteroidota > Bacteroidia > Bacteroidales > Paludibacteraceae > Paludibacter. Next base: position 664 of record CAZEEB010000333.1, on the reverse strand, counting down.
TGTTGCCGATTGGAATCCTCAAATAACACATGCCATGCTTCGTGGATGTGTGGAAACATTACAGATGGTGGGAGTAAAACCTGAAGCTATTGACATTGTGCATGTTCCAGGCACTTTTGAATTGACTTATGCAGCTGCTAAATTTGGTATTTCATATTCAGCAATATCATATTCAGCAATAATTGTTATAGGATGCGTTATTCAAGGCGACACACCACATTTCGACTATGTTTGTCAAAGTGTAACCCATGGAATTACTACTTTAAATTTAGAAAGACAAGTACCTGTAATTTTTGGTGTGATTACTACCAACACCATGCAGCAAGCATTGGATAGAGCCGATGGAATACACGGAAATAAAGGCGTAGAAGCTGCTACCACAGCAATTAAAATGGCTAATATTGTTTGGTAGAACCATTTTTTAGATGTATCTTTGCATTGAATTTTGAAAATGGGTAGTTACCAAAGTGGCCAACTGGGGCTGACTGTAACTCAGCTGTCTTTCGACTTCGGAGGTTCGAATCCTTCACTGCCCACTTCATTTACAATTTAAACATTTACAATTTACTATTTAAATTGTACATTGTAAATAATAAAATGCTAAATGTTTTTGCGAAAGTAGCTCAGTTGATAGAGCATTAGCCTTCCAAGCTGAGGGTCGCGG
>CAZEEB010000332.1:0-1805 GCA_964511245.1 uncultured Paludibacter sp. | reverse complement strand
TTAATTGGATCCACCAAAGTCTTTGCTATTTAAAACATTAGCCTCCCTTTCTTTCATTTTTGTTAATTGTTTGTTGTTTTTTTTATTTGAACATCGTTATAATTAGCAATACAAATTTCAATTAATTAGTTAAAATTTACATAAGATTAGTATGTTAATTTGTTTTAATTTTATATATTGCATAAAATCAATTGAACAAAGCAACTATTCTATATTTAACAATTTATTTCATAATCACTTTAGCCCATTTATAAACTTAGATAACGCCTCCGCCGGATTTTCTTCTTTCATAAAATTCTCGCCCATCAGGAAGCCTTTGTAACCCACTTTGCGGAGTTCTTTTACGGTTTCAGTTTTTGAAATGCCGCTTTCACTCACTTTTACAAACTGGCCGGGAATGAGTTCCGCCAAATCGAACGAAGTCTGAATGCTTTGTTCAAAGGTTTTCAGGTTTCGGTTGTTTACTCCCAGCATATCAATAAAATCGTTGGCATGACCAAGCTCTTCTGCGTTATGCACTTCAAGCAATACTTCCAAACCCAGTTCATGGGCTTTTTGAGCCAGTTCCAGTGTTTGCTCCACCGTCAATGCAGCTGCAATAAGCAGTACCACATCGGCACCCATGGCTTTTGCTTCGTAAAGTTGGTATTCGTCAATCACAAAGTCTTTGCGCAACACCGGACAAGTGATAAACTGACGGGCAGCCATCAAATCCATGGGGGTACCGCCAAAATACTCCAAATCCGTCAGAATAGAAATACCCGAAGCACCGGCAGCACTATAACCTGAAGTTACATCCACTACGTCTGCATCCTCATGAATCCAACCCAGCGAAGGCGATTTGCGTTTAAATTCCGAAATGATTCCCGAATCCGAACTCAGCAAACTTTGCTTCATCGACAAACATTTGCGTGAAAATGCCGGAGCTTTTTGTAAAGTATCTATTGAAGTTATTTGTTTTCTTGAAGCAACTTCGACTTTTTTACTTTCAATTATTTTATCTAATATTGTCATTTTTCAATGTGCAAATGTGCAAATACGACAATGAGCAAATTTATTGGCACATTGGCATATTTAAAAATTGGCTTATTTATATATCTCCACAAACTTCTCAAACGCTTTTTTTGCATGACCGCTTTCGAGTGATTCAGCAGCTTCGGCTTTGCATTGTTCCAATGGTTTGTACGAACTACGTGTCTGAATAGCAAAGGCAGTATTGATGATTACAGCATTACGTTGAGCTTCTGTTGCTTTATTGTCCAATACATTCATAAATATCTGAGCAGCTTCATCAACCGTATTTCCTCCCCAAAGTTCTTCCTGTTTGAGCCTTCTGAAGCCCAATTGTTCGGGTGTATAGACAAATTCGCCCTGATTATTGGACACTTTGCAGGTATCAGTCAACGAAATTTCATCGTAACCATCCAGCGAGTGAACCACCGAGTACTGACAGCCTAAATTCTGGTAGATATAATTGTAAAGTCGCATCATTTTCAAATCGTACACACCTAAACACTGGTAATTGGGTCGTGCAGGGCTGATTAATGGTCCAAGCACATTGAAGAATGTACGAACTCCCAAACTTTTGCGCACGGGAGCTACATTTTTCATTGCCGGGTTGCAAAAAGGAGCATGCAAATAAGCAAAACCCGCTTCGTCAAGCGAACGCTTAATAATGTCTGTATCAGTAGTGAATTTAGCTCCGAAATACTCCAACACGTTCGACGAACCACTTACCGAAGTAGCGCCGTAGTTACCGTGTTTGGCAACTTTGTAACCGGCACCGGCTACAGCAAAACAGCTAC
>CAZEEB010000331.1:0-1808 GCA_964511245.1 uncultured Paludibacter sp. | reverse complement strand
GTAGTGCACACGATATTTCGGGCATGATAGGACAGTATGTGCATGGCAATGAGCCAAGTCATCATGTGGCTTATTTATATAATTACGCAGGAACAGCATGGAAAACTCAAGCATTGATTCCTCAAATTCTAAAAAGTCAATATCAAAACAAACCCGACGGATTGTGCGGTAACGACGATTGCGGACAAATGAGTGCCTGGTACGTTTTCAGCGTACTGGGATTTTATCCTGTCAATCCTGCTTCGGGCGAATATAATATAGGTGCACCACAAGTAAGTAAGGCTATAATTAATTTAGATAATGGGAAGACTTTTACGATCATTACTTCCAATTATTCTTTAACAAACATATATATTCAATCTGTAAAACTGAATGGGCAATTGCTGGAAACTCCATTTATTAAGCACAAGGATCTCATAAATGGTGGAAAACTCGAATTCAAAATGGGAGCTTTACCAAATAAATTATATTGGAAATGACATTTATAGGATTCAGACAGACACTATTGATATTAGGGAAAATGATCGCTGACAAATCATTTATATCGATAATCGTTAGATGTGCGATTGAAATGTTATATGTTTCCCTGACATTAACACTCAGGGTGAAAGTTACAAAAGCAACAGCTCCACCTTCGATTTATGAGTTTAATGTGATAGATTTTAAATAAATTTCATAGCTTTTTCAGCAAAACAATTTTGTTCATAGGTTTATCTCAACAATTGCTTAAGTCTAAATTTTTCATTAATCATTAAGATGAAGAAATCAATTCTGTTCTTTTTCGTTTTTAGCAGTTTAATAAATTGCTTTTCAGTTTATTCGGCTTCCAAAACTCAAGTTGTAAATTTGGAAGTTGAAACCCGTACCAATCCGCTTGGAATTGATGAGGAACATCCACGTTTCTCGTGGCAATTACAGTCGAAACAAGCCAATATTTTACAAAATGCGTATCAGATTTTGGTGGCAGAATCACCTGAAAAATTGCGAACCGAAAAGGATTTGGTTTGGAATTCGGGTAAAGTGGAAAGTGGAATTTCGGTGTTGGTTCCTTACAACGGTAAAAAACTGGAATCGACCAAAGAGTATTATTGGAAAGTTAAAGTATGGACTAATAAAGGCGAAACTTTGTGGAGTAAACCCAGTAACTGGACGATGGCTTTCCTCGAAAATCCTTTATCCAAAGCTCAATGGATAGGCTTAGACAGTACGTTGAATTCCGACAAACTAACCGGAAAAACCCGACTGTCAGCACGTTATCTGCGAAAAGAATTTAATGTTGACCAGGAGGTGAAACGAGCAACGCTCTATATTTCTGGTTTGGGTTTGTACGAATGTTACATGAATGGTTCTAAAATCAGTAACGATATTTTTGCTCCCACTGCCACCGATTATTCCAAACGGGTGAATTACAATGTATTTGATGTGAAAAATCTACTGTCAGTCAGTCAAAATACCATTGCTGTTATTCTTGGAAATGGACGTTATTTCTCTATGCGCATGAAACCTGAGTCGGGCGACAAACCATTAGGCATTCCAGCTATTGTGAACTATGGTTTTCCTAAACTATTGATGCAGTTGGACATAGAGTTCAAAAACGGAGATAAGAAAACAATTGTAAGTGATACTTCGTGGAAAATTACTAACAAAGGACCTATTATTGCTAATAACGAATTTGATGGGGAAGAGTATGATGCAAATCTGGATTTAACCGGTTGGAATAAAAATGGTTACAATGAGTCAGCTTGGGAAAATGCAAAAGAATCAGAGATCGGAAGAGCACACGTCTGAACTCCAGTCACCTGAAGCTA
>CAZEEB010000330.1:0-1854 GCA_964511245.1 uncultured Paludibacter sp. | reverse complement strand
TCTAATATTTTGTTATGCGAAATGTAATAAAGAGAGTTCATCAGTAAATATCACTGAAGATTGGATCACCTGTTTGTATTTTAATTAATATTTACAAAGACGAAATTAAATTTTGTTCAATTTAAAATGTAAAGTATATTTGTCTATAAGACAAACAGATTTTACATGAAAAACAATAAAAAGTATCAACCTTTTGTGGCGATTTTCCCTAATATCTTCAAAACTTGGGGCGTTATTGTAATTCTACTTGCATTTGGCAGCATGGTCTTTGTTCGCCAGATGCACTTATTTGGGGAAAGTTCTAAACAAATGGAACTGGTTAAACTAATAACGAAACAGAGTTTCTTGGCAGGATTGTTTTTAATTGTGTTTTCAAAAGCAAAAATTGAAGACGAACGCACTAATCTAATAAGATTGTATGTATTCACAGCTGCATTTTGGTTTGGGGTATTACAGGTCTTGATAATTCCAATAATCAATTATTTCATTCCATTTGACAGTTCCGAGATGTCAGCATTCCAAGTCTTCTTTCAAATGTTGCTTTTGATAATTATTTTACCGTTTGTTATTCATATTTTAAAAAGAAAGACAAATGACGAATAACATAAGATTAGAACGAGCTAAATTGGATATCACCCAACAAGATTTGGCAAATAGGATCGGCGTGTCAAGGCAAACAATAAATTCTATTGAAGCAAATCGATATGTACCCTCTACTATCCTTGCAATAAAAATTTCAAATATTTTCAATACTAATGTTAATAATATATTTCAACTTGAAGAAGATGAATAGTTAATCTAAAAACTATTAATTCATTTTTCCTTAGTAAAAAAACAAGTCCTGTAAATTATAAAGAACAAACCCAAAATTATTTGTAACAATTCCCCCTATAAGTATTCCGATAACGCCATTGAACGGTTCGGGGATGGGTTTGAGATATAGAAAATAAGTTCAATGCAACGTGTCTTTAATGTTAGTTGTCATTATTTAAAACCAGAAACATGAAACAGAATAAACTATGTTTAGCCATCATATTTTTAGTTTCTGTAAACTTTTCATTTGGACAAAAGACCGAAATAAATTTCAATGCTTACAGCGGATTGTTTTCATTTCGGGGTAATGGTACAGCAACCAATTCTTCAATCGGATGCAGTCAATTTGATCCAATTTGGAGAACATCTAATCCCTATGGACAGAAAAGCGGTTTTTCATACGAATTCGAATTGCAGCTTCAAAGAGTATCTAAGAAACATTTAATTTATGGATGTGGCATTGGCTTTGAAACATTACAATCGAAAGTACATATTGACACTTCGATTTTTAGTGCTTTTATAGTAAATATTTCGCCTGCTAACGGGACAACTTTTTTAAAAAACACATTCATCACTGTTAATCCTTATATAGGACATCGATTTTCTTTTCCTAAATCAAGCTTTGATGTATTGGCGGGAATTGACATGGGTTATTGTCTGAAATCATCTGAACTTATATGGAGCCCCTCTGGCACTAAAGTTAATCCTGACGAACAAAATGATTTAACAAAACCGACCATTGATTTTAGAGCAAGAATTCAAATCAAAACTCAAATCAAAAAATTCGGATTTCTTGCAGGTTATTCTCTTGGGGTAACTAATTATCAATCTCAAAATAATCAGAAAGCATATACCAGTTTCATACGACTAGGACTTAGTTACCAGATAAAATAAGCTGTTTTTTTAGTTGATTTACCCCCATTCTGCTGCACACCCTGCTACACAAATAACAATCCATCATAATATCACTCACGCCCTTAAAAACAAAAAACCCTTGACAATCAAGGGTTCTGAAAAATAGTGGTCCCGCCAAGAATCGAA
>CAZEEB010000329.1:0-1876 GCA_964511245.1 uncultured Paludibacter sp. | reverse complement strand
AAAAAGTGGCAAGTTTACCCTACTACAAAGCACAATTATTAAATTTCAGGGAAAACAAACCGATTGAGAAACAATGCCGGAATGCCATTGACAGTTTAAGAACGTGTGCATATCAAGCTGCAAAGCCTGTAAGGCATCAATTTTCGGTGGAATTGCAAAAAGATAAATAACGAAACAATAATAGATTTAACCATGAATAATCCTCAAAAAATCTTCGCCTTTACGGGTTCGTCCCTGCTGCTTTTGTCGGCAAATACAATATTGGCTCAACAGTCCAATCCAACCAAAAACCGCCCGAATATTCTGTTTATCCTGTCGGATGATCATGCCAAAACCGCCATTAGCGCATACGGAAGTGAGCTTTCAAAAATTGCTCCGACACCTAATATCGACAAAATTGCTCAAAGCGGAGTATTGTTTTCAAATATGCTTTGTACCAATGCCATTTCTGGACCCAGTCGTGCTTGTTTGCTGACCGGAAAATTCAGTACAGCCAATGGTTTTACACAAAACGAAGGAGGTGTTATTTTTGACGGTTCGCAACCAACCGTTTCCAAATACCTGCAGGCAGCCGGTTATACCACTTCTCTTTTTGGGAAATGGCATCTTTTTTCCGACCCAACTGGTTTTGATTTCTGGATGATTCACGACAATCCCGGGCAACAGGGAACCTATTGGGATCCATTGTTTAAAATTAATGGGAAAAAGGAAGTTCGGAAAGGATATGCCACCGATTTGACTTCCGATGCGGCTTTGGCATGGATGGATAAGGATCGCAATAAAAACAAGCCCTTCTGTATGATGCTGAATTTCAAAGCACCGCACCGTCCGTGGGAACCTGACACCAAATATCAGCATCTTTTTGACGATATAACCATTCCTACTCCCGAAACTTTCGATGACGATTACAGCGGTCGTGAACTGACTCTGGGTAAAAATATGGCTACTATAGCTCACCACCTTTCAAGAGGTGACCTCAAAATGACACCGCCGGACAGCCTGAAAGGGGCAAAACTTGAAAAATGGTTATTTTACGGCATGTTGGGCGAACGTCAGCCCATTACTCCCGATCCTAAAATGACTGATAAGGAGCTTAAAATGTGGAAGTTTCAAAAATACCTGAAAGATTATCTGCGTTGTGTGCGGTCGGTGGACGATAATGTGGGACGGATAATTGATTATCTCAAAAAGAATGGATTGTATGAAAATACATTGATCATTTACATGGGCGATCAGGGTTTTTACCTGGGCGAACACGGCATATTTGATAAACGCTGGATGTATGAAGAAAGTATTCAAATGGCTTGTTTAATGAGTTTACCAAGTTCATTTAAAAATCCGGGCATGCGAAAAATACCGGAATTGGTAATGAATGTGGATATTATGCCTACTTTGCTCGACTATGCAGGTGTGAAAATTCCCGCCGATGTACATGGTGAGAGTTTACGACCACTGCTGGAACAAATACCAAAAGCAAAAACCTGGCGAAAATCAGCTTATTACCAATACTTTGAATATCCACGTTACCACAATGTTCAGCCACATTACGGAGTCCGCACCGACCGTTACAAGTTGATTCATTTTTATTACGATATTGATGTGTGGGAATTTTACGATTTGAAAACTGATAAAAATGAGTTGAAAAATCAATACAACAATCCTGTCTATCAGAAACAGATTGCAGAAATGAAAAAAGAAATCGTTAGCTTACAGAAGAAATATCAGGAAGACATAACCCTGAAACAGCGGCGTGAAATAACCACAAAGCACATGAGGCGATACGAGGAATAATATAAAAAACGTCTGGGATAAAATCTCAGACGTTTTTTTATTTTTCAAATACTCATCAGTCAGGTCATAAGTATCTTAATTCAAA
>CAZEEB010000328.1:0-1897 GCA_964511245.1 uncultured Paludibacter sp. | reverse complement strand
TCCACTGTTTTTGTCGTCCATGCGGTTTTATGCTCATGGGTTTAAAAATCTGAAAGCGGATTAGTTTGGTAGCCAGACAAAAAAAGAAAAGAAACGCTAAGCTATGATTGATATTCAGGGCTTTGCGTTTCAATTTGTTGTGATTACTTACAACTGCACAGTTTCTATAAACTGACTATTTGAAGTGTTCATGCCATCGGGCGAGCTGAAATAAATCCAGCAATGCACTTTTTGGCCTGCCCATACAGCAGGGAGTTCAATATCTACAGTTCCTTCTGCACGAAGTACAATGTTTTGTTTCAACAGACCCACCTTGGAATCAGCATTTAATAGAACCAGGTTTACTCCATCATTATCATCACCCTGAAAACCTGCGGTGGTATCCCATTTGAATTTAAGGGTTGTGTCTGTGGTTTTAGTTGCATTCAGAAATCCTGAAGTGTCAACCCCACCTTGCGAAATAATTAGTTTGCTATAATCCATACTGAAATCGGGATATTCGCCCGTAACAGCACCGAAAGCAAGTGAAACGCCGTGGCTTACGCCCTGATTACTGCCAAAGGTAATTTTAAACAGATTACGCATGCAGTTCATTTCGCTGTTTACGAAACCAAACTTAGAACGTTGTGCTAGTTGTTTTGCAGTTTTAGGGTCTGAAGGAACGGTATGCATTCTCAAGAAAGTTTTGCCAGTCGATTTTGATTTCATGGCAACGGCGGTACCATGACGTCTGGAAATTTTTCCGAAGGTAGAAGAAATAAATTCGCTCATTTTGTTTATAATTTAATGAGTTTAATAAATTGGGAATAACTGGTCATTTTTGATTTGTTTGATTCCGAAAAATGATAAAAAACGGAAATATCTGAGTAAAGGAAAGTCCGAGGAGACTCCGAGGGAAGTGCGAGGGAGACCTGACCCCCTCTCCCCGGGGAGAGGGGGAAGCTGTTGTAAGAAGTGTTCCGCTTTTTAAAGAGTTGTTGAAAAATTGCATTCATATTTCTTTTGATTTGTGTGCGGCAAAAAAAAAGCAGCACGAGTTGTTTTGTGCTGCAAAGAAATATGAATTTTAGATTGGGATTACAATTTTTTTACTTGTATAATCTTGTATACAAGAACATACAAGTTTGTACAAGTTTAAACAAGTTTGTGCAAGTGAAAATTTGGGTAAATGAGATGAAATAAAAGCTTATGGAAACTTGTTTGGTCTAATTTTATCAAGCGGTTTGGAATCCAGTTGTCCCCTGCTTGTTATAATTTTTCGAGAATGTGGTTTATTCTGATTTTGAATTTTTCAAGGTTTTGTTTATCGACAGTATCTGAATCAGGATTGAATTTGCATTGAAAAATACTGTTATATGTGCCAATATTTCGATTGAAAAAATCTTTCAAGGCACTGAAGAGTGCATTCTTTTCTCCGTCAATTATAGTGATTAATGGTGGCTGAGATTGGGCAAGTGCTTCGAGCACGTAACGAATGGATTTGCTTTTTTCGATTGAAAATATAGTTCTGATTGAATCTGCTAATTTTTTCTTTTGTTAGTGGAGTAAGTAGGCCTCAAAATCTTTTGTTTGATTATTATAAGTTTCACTTTTATCTCCTGTATTTGAAGTATTTGATGCTAAAGTATGAGTCAATTCGGTTATGAGTTTATTATTTAATAAGCGGTGATAAATTTTTGAAATGAGTAAAAGTCTATTTACAGAAAACGTACGTTGTCGAAATTCATTTCCAGCAATACCATTACATTGATTTAAAATTGCCAAATTATCCAAACGTGGATGAGATACGTATTCGTCCCCAAATAGCTCGATTAACAAATCCGACAATCCAATTTCATTATGATAACCCGTAGTGCATTTGGGATATAAGTAGTTGTAGGGCACTTTTGACCTAAAA
>CAZEEB010000327.1:0-1905 GCA_964511245.1 uncultured Paludibacter sp. | reverse complement strand
ATAGCTTCAGGTGACTGGAGTTCAGACGTGTGCTCTTCCGATCTCCGAACAAAAATATGGAAACATAATAAATATTTCCTCAGAATCAGCTTTACGTCCTCTAACACGTGTAGTTGGTTATGGAGCTGCCAAGGCCGCAGTTACAAATTTCACAAAATATTTAGCTATTGAATTAGCAACAAAATATGGTGAAGGGCTTCGCGTGAATGCATTTGCCCCGGGCTTTTTTATTTCTGAACAAAACCGAGCACTATTAACCAATGCAGATGGTACTTTAACTGCACGCGGAAATACAATTATTTCACATACGCCGTTTAAACGTTTTGGTGAACCAGATGAATTACTTGGTACTTTGCATTGGCTTGCCAGCGATGCATCGAAATTTGTGACCGGTACATTGACAGTGGTTGATGGTGGTTTTGATGCATTCTGTATTTAAACAGAATAAAGAACAAAGATAATAGAAAAAAGACAAGTGGCAGTTTTTGCTGTTTTCTTGTCGCTTTCAATTTTTAATAGGTATAAAATTATTCACTGAAACAATTTGCCAATCGTAAATTGTAAATTTTAAAATCGTAAATTAGATTATGTATTTATGTAAACAATCATGGAGATGGTACGGTCCGAATGACCCGGTATCATTATGGGACATTCGTCAGGCTGGTGCAACAGATATTGTAACGGCATTACACCAAATTCCAAATGGTGAAGTTTGGCCGGTTGAGGCCATTAAATACCGCAAAAGAATGATTGCGGAAGCAGGTTTAATATGGTCGGTAGTGGAAAGCGTTCCGGTACACGAAGACATAAAAAAACAAACTGGAAATTACAAACAGTATATTGAAAATTACAAGCAAACCGTTCGAAATCTTGCTGAATGCGATATTCGAATCGTAACGTACAATTTTATGCCTATTCTGGACTGGACACGAACCGATTTGGCATACGAAATGCCCGACCGCTCGAAAGCATTACGTTTTGAAATGGCAGCTTTTGTGGCTTTTGACCTATATATTCTGAAACGCCCGAATGCAGAAAAAGATTATACCGTTGATCAGATTTCAAAAGCAAAAAAACGCTTTGACGAAATGGCTGAAAGCGAGAAAGAAAAATTAACGCGAAATATGATTGCCGGACTTCCCGGAGCGGAAGAAAGTTTCTCATTGGAGCAATTTCAGGCAGCTTTGGATACGTATATAGGAATTAATGAAAAGCAATTGCGCAATAATCTATTTTATTTTATCAATGAAATTTGCCATGTGGCCGATGAGGTAGGTGTTTTGATGGCTATTCACCCGGATGATCCTCCACGCTCTATTCTTGGTTTGCCACGAATTCTGAGTAACGCTGAGGATGTTCGGAAACTTTTTGCCACCGTACCAAGCAAAGCAAACGGAATTTGCCTATGTACCGGTTCATTCGGGGTTTCATCTACCAACGATTTGACAGCCATGTTACGTGAATTTGGCGAACGGTTATATTATGTTCATTTCCGTAGTACCTGCCGTAATGATGATGGCGATTTCTACGAAGATAACCATTTAGAAGGCGATGTAGATATGTACGAAGCCATGAAAGCTTTGCTAGTGGTTCAATATACCTATAAGCGCAATATTCCAATGCGCCCCGACCACGGACATCAAATGCTGGATGACTTGCACAAAAAAACGAATCCCGGTTACTCTGGCATTGGAATGTTGAGAGGAATGGCGGAATTGCGCGGACTCGAAATGGGAATTTCAAGGACTTTGTTTTAAAGAAAACTCAGCCCCTAACCCCCTGAAGGGGGAATCAAAAGATTTGATAAATATTTAATAACACTTAAAAATACCTTCAATATTCCCCCTTTAGGGGGTTAGGGAGATCGGAAGAGCACACGTCTGAACTCCAGTCACCTGAAGCTAT
>CAZEEB010000326.1:0-1974 GCA_964511245.1 uncultured Paludibacter sp. | reverse complement strand
AGACAATGATAAAACAACTGTGCTTCAAGGTTTTTTTTGTGTTTATGATAAAGTTCCAACATTTCACCGTAATAACCGTTTAGGTTATCCTCATCCACAAATCGTTCAATATAACATTCCTGAGCAACCGGATGGCTAGCATAATACGGCATAAGGTCTTTTAGCAGGAGAGAATTTCGGAAAATCAATCCCAGTTCCTGTATAAAGTAAAAATGTGGAGAATTATATTCCACTACATCAAAGATGTTTGGAATATCAAATAATTGCGATAGCGTATCAATGTCCTGTTTCGCTAAAGCAACCTGAACCAATGCCAACGTAACTTCATATTTGTTAACAGTATCAGCAAATCTGGAAATAATTTGGTTAAATTCATCAAAATCACGGTATCCATTGTGGCGTACCATGGTGATTATTTCTAAATGCTCAAAATCAGTAGCCGGATTCTCTTTCTTCAAAAAGTCATCCCAATCAGCAAAACCTATTGTTTTACAAATCGCATCGAGGGTAAAAAGCGAAGGATTCGTTTCGTCAGGATATAGAAAAAGTCGCTTCAATGTACTTACACTTACCGAATGGTGAGTTGTTGTATAAATCTGTTGAGCAAGTTGTGTGATATTCTTATTGATTTTAAGGGAGTAAGGCAATGCATCCTGAACGACTGCTCTGAATCGTTCCATAACTTTTTCATCCTGAATGTAAACTCCTTTTGGCATAATCTATAAATTTTAACAACCTATTATACGTTACGAACTATTTTATCCCACTCTCAAAATCTTTCCACATCCGGCATATTTCACACCTTCGGGTTTACCATCACTACCTTGTTTTCCAAACTCCAGCCCCACGGAAAGAATCAGCGTTACATTTTCTTCTAAGGGCGGTTCATCCTGATTATATTTCAGATTGTATTCTATTGAATTAGTCGTTCCTGAAGTACTCATCCAATCAGTACAAAACGAACTTTCACCTTTCCAGTAAATTTGAGAGACGGCATCATACATTTTATTTTCCTCAACATAATTCCAGTCGGATACGCCACCCAACTGTACATACAAACGGAAAAATGGAAGATTCCTGAAATTATAAAGGTACATTCGGGTATCAATAGGAGGTAAAGAAACTTTGGCTGTCATTGTTTCTCTGTCTAACGTTGCTTCAATAGGTACCCGCAACACACTTTCAAGCACCTGCTTCCGGCTCAAACTAAATCCACCAAGTAATTCTTTGTGCTTCGAAAGCAAAATACTCCGCTTTCCATGTTCATTCTCCTCATCAAATGCCTGAATTTTCTTAGTCAAAGCATTAAGCGAACCTATTGCCGGGTAATCTTCCAGATGTTTCATGTCGAAATAAGCGTACCTTATCAAGCCACCCATTTTAGTACAGGCCTTCCATTCGCTGTTATTTCTGCGGAGTTTTTCAAACTGTGGTTTGGTCTTGATAGCCCCTTTTCTGGGTCCGCCTTTACTGCGCACATATACCTGGTCGCCGCCCTGAATAGTATAAAACGATGCATTAGCCAATTTTCCTGTAATTTTATTCAATCCATTTACTCGTGCCATAGATATAAATTTTAGTTTTGTTGTTACTCCTACTTTGTTCTGTCCAAATAGGGTGCAAGGTATTAGCAAGTTCTCATCACAAAATTAGAAATAATATTTTTAAAATTAAAATAATACATATAATTATCATATTTAAAATAATATATAATATCTATGATATATCTATCTTAATTCTATAGTATGTCTTTATTACAAATAATAATCAACCAATACAATGCAACCTATTTGCATAGAAGCGAGATCCCGCAGAACACAATTAATTCAGCAATTTAAGCAATAAAAGAAGTTGGCTAAGTACTAAGAAAAACAAATTAAATTGCAAAACAAATTGCTTGTAATGAATAAATCCTCACATTTTTATAACTTTGCAGTCCAAAACATTAGCAATAAGCTATCTGTTATTAGATAC
>CAZEEB010000325.1:0-1986 GCA_964511245.1 uncultured Paludibacter sp. | reverse complement strand
GGGAAAATATCCTTCATTTGCTCTGGGAACAGGATAGATTCTTCGAAAAATACCTGAAAAAGTGATCTGTTTACTTGCCCTCTTAAAGTCGTATCCAAAATCACTTCTCACTATCATAATAGCAAAAAATATTTTACCTATGTTTTTATAATGATTATAAATTATAGGGGAAATCATTGATTCACTTATATCATAGAACTTAAATTCATTATTTTAAATATATTGCCCCAATCAAGAGTTTATATAATAATTTACTAATGTTTCGCAGTTAAATTAACATGTTGAATAACATGCAATTAGGATAAAAAAAGTAGCATGAAAATTTTGTTAAGACGTTAATATTTAGCATATTAGCGTTGAAACCAAAACAAAAAAACATGCTACACTGTAAAGATATAAATAAGATTTCAGAATTAAAAAACGGTTTTACCCCCATGTGGTTGGAACCCGATTTTATTTCAAGTTCATTGAAATGTTTTTCATTTTCGAAACTATGCCATGTTGTCTCTGAGGTCAAAGTAAAGGGATACAGTTTTGAATGGATTATGACTATTCTGCTCTCTATGCCCGCTATTGGAACCCAGACCATAAATTCGATGCTGAACAGTTGTGTCAAACATCACATTGAAGCTGGCAAAGACACATTTTATCGTCTGAAAAACAATCAGGCGATTTCCTGGCGGATTTTATTGTGGTTGTTTGCTGCAAAGTTTAAAGCTCTGACCCAAAATAATCAGAATAGCTATTGTAGCCCTAAATGTCTGATTGTTGACGATACTCTCCTTGAGAAAACCGGAAAAAGAATTGAAAAGGTTTCCCGGGTGTGGGACCATGTCACACAAAAATATATACTTGGCTTTAAGCTACTTTTAATGGGTTACTGGGATGGGGCATCATTTATACCACTTGATTTTTCACTACACAGAGAACTGGGTAATAACAAAGAAAAACCTTTTGGACTGAAAAAGAAGGAGTTTAAGAAGCAGTACAAAACAAAGCGACTTAAAGGCACATGTGCCAATGAAAGAGCAGAAGAAGCCGACATGTCGAAAATAGATTGTGCCATTAAAATGTTTAGACGCGTGATAGCACGGGGATTTTTAGTCGACTACGTCTTGATGGACAGCTGGTTTACCTGTGAAGCGTTCATTAATATTGTGCTTTCCGTGAAAAATCAGACAATCCATTTGATTGGGATGTATAAGATTGTAAAGACAAAGTTCCTTTATCAAGGGGAACTGTATACTCACAAACAGATACAGAACCTTGCCGGTAAAATAAAACGTTGTCGCAAACTGGGATTCTATTATAAAGAAGCGGAGGTGGTGTTCAAAGAAAAGTCAATCAAACTGTTTTTCAGCAAACAAGGCAAAAATGGTAAATGGAAAGTATTTCTGTGTACCAACACAAAACTATCTTTTATTAATATGATTGAGGTATACCAAACCAGATGGACCATTGAGGTTTTCAATAAGGAATCGAAGCAATTGCTTGGATTGGGGAAGTGCCAGTCCAATGGCTTTGATGCACAAATTGCAGATACGACTATTACAATGATCCTACATATCTTATTGACATTGAAATATCGGATTGAAAATTATGAATCCATGACCGGACTGTTCTCCGAAATAAAAGAAGCGGCAATACAGCAACGGCTAAATCAAAGATTATGGGGGTTGTTTATCGAACTCGTGCAAATCATCACCATTGTATTTAATGATATAGACGAACAAGAGCTTCTTGAAAGAATCTTCAGTAGCGACGAAGTGAGTGACAAGGTGGCAAGATTGCTAAAAAATGCTGGATAAATCGACAAAGTCGAAAAATCGAAAATGGAAGATACAAAATACTGAATATCAACAAACAAACAAATGTCCTAAGTTATTAACTGACTGACATTGAAAACAATAAATTCAAGTGCGAAACATTAGTTAATTATATTTCATGCTCTGCCTTCAAAATACTCATTTTACTTTTTGACAGAGC
>CAZEEB010000324.1:0-2016 GCA_964511245.1 uncultured Paludibacter sp. | reverse complement strand
GTGTCTTCGCGACTTAGTGCCTTCGCGTTCAAAAAAACTTACAATTTATAATATTTCATTTTACTATTTAGACTTTTGAGACAGCCTCATGGTCAGAAATTATAGCGATTTTCGGGATAATGCTATGTGTTCTTAGTCTTATGGTCTCTATTCAAAACTATTTTGGACTATGTGAAGAAAAACATATCAATAATTCGCATTTACTTAACAATGAAACTAAACTTTACCGGACTGTAAAAACGCTGAGTAATTAATACTCTTTATTCGCCGCATATTCCACGCATTGGATAAGCGATTGCTTCACTTCGCTGTCGGCAAAGTCATTGAGTTCATTGATGGCTTTGTTTTTATATATATCCAGTTGTGTTTGGGCATAGCTTACACCACCTTGTTGATGAACGAAGTCAACAGTTTTTTGTAGATTTTCAGGCGAGAGATTTCTGTCGTTCAGCCATTGCTTAATTTGCTCATTCTCATAATTTTCAGAATTCAACATGGCATAAATCAGCGGCAGTGTATTCTTTCCGTTCCGGATGTCATTTCCAGCTATTTTTCCATCGTTGTTGTCTGCAAAATAATCTGAAATATCAGCATTTAACTGGTAGCAAATTCCGATATACTCACCCAAGTTCCGTAAGTGTTGAATGGATTGCTCATCTGCATTTGCCGATATTGCGGCCATTTCGGTGCAAGTTGCAAACATCTGGGCTGTTTTGCGACGAATCATTTTAAAATAATCTGCTTCGGATGTATGGCTTATGGGTTTCTGAATGAGTTGAAGTAGTTCTCCATCCGATAATTCCATCCCAATACTTGCAATTGATTTTAGCAACGCAACATTTTTAGAATTAGTACCGCAAATCAAGGCGATGGATAAAATATAATCACCCGAAAGGATAGCTATTTTATTTGTCCAACGATTATTAAACGATGTGTTTTCGGGCGTTTCAGTAGTATCATCAAGCACATCTTCATGAATTAAACTGGCAATGTGTAACAGCTCCAGCGAAATTGCAGCATCCAGGGTTAATTGGTTAACTTCGCCCACTAATTTAGCCGTAAGCAATGTAATGAGTGGTCTGAATTGTACGGCGGTTTTTTGTTTCACATATCCTCTTACTACTTCAAGCATTGGATTATCGGCTTTGAGCACTTCTTCAAAAGCTGTGGAATAGAGGCTTATTTCTGAAAGGATGGTTTGTTTTATGGTTTCAATTTTATTCATCGGAACGCTCAAATTGGTGTGCGTTGCAAAAGTAAACATTTTTGCTGTTTGTTTAAGCCTTTGCGTTTTTTTCTGTATTTTTTTAATTACTTTTACAGTCAAATACACTTTCTAATTGAAACAAATTGCTAAATAAACTGTTTTTAAATCAGCAGTATTTCGCAATTTTCAAGCTCCGTACTCATGAAAAAACTTTTTTTAATTGATGCTTACGCCATTATTTATCGGTCGTATTATGCTTTTATACGCAATCCACGTATTAACTCCAAAGGGTTGAATACTTCAGCCATTTTTGGCTTTGTCAATACCCTCGAAGATATTTTAAAACGCGAAAAACCTACTCACATAGCTGTTGCTTTCGACCCCAAAGGAAAAACATTCCGGCACGAAGCTTTTGAACAATATAAAGCTCAACGTGAAGCGACCCCCGAAGATATTCGACTGGCAGTTCCTATCATCAAAAACCTTATTAAAGCCTATAACATTCCTGCGCTCGAAGTGCCCGGCTACGAAGCCGATGATGTGATTGGCACCATGGCAAAAAAAGCTGAAATTGCTGGTTTCGAAGTGTTTATGCTAACACCCGACAAAGACTACGGTCAGTTGGTTTCCGAGCATATTTTTATGTATCGCCCCAAACACACAGGTGGTTTTGAGGTAATGGGACCCGATGAAGTGAAAAACAAATACGAATTAGATAGCCATGAGCAAGTTATTGATTTATTAGGGCTGATGGGCGATGCCTCTGATAATATACCCGGATGCCCTGGCGTAGGCGAAAAAACCGCCGT
>CAZEEB010000323.1:0-2024 GCA_964511245.1 uncultured Paludibacter sp. | reverse complement strand
CCTTTAATGCCGGCAAAAAGTGCATTGTTATCTTCCCAACCGCTACGCATCACATCCAGTTGAGCACCTTTGAATTGCTTTTCTAAGGGCAATTTTTTGTAATTGTCAGGATCAGTTTTGAATTTTACCGGATTGTACCACAGTAAGTTATTCAATTTTCCGCTATAATCCGGATTTTCACCTTTGGCAACGAAAGCATCATTTTCGAGTGCAAACTGGCATAAATCAGGGCGGTTAAATTTACTGGCAATCCAGAATATCTGACCTAAATTATAAAAACCACCATTGCTGTAACAGTCGCTATATTTTACACAAATGCCTTTTCCGGGTACGGTAGCATTCATCACAAAGTCGCCATAACCCATCAATCCGGGTTCGTCGCTAAGTCCGAAACTCTCACCAAAAGCAGAATCGAGAGTCGACAAACCTGAAAAAAGCACCAAATTGCTCCAGGCCATGTAATGTGGTCCTTCAGGAGTTACGCCATCGGGTTTGTACCAGGTAATATTTAAATAATTGATAGCAATATTGAAAACTTTCTTTGCCAGTTCAGGTTCTTCGTCGGCAATTGCCACTGCTCCAACAATAGCACTTGCATTCATTACGTGATTAAAATTGTGGAAGTTGGTTTTATTTGGATCCTGCAAATAAGCCTCAAGCACTTTTATCATTAGTTTTCGCAGCTCATCCCGTTGGCTTGAACTCATCGAGTCGTGTAACCAATCGTAAACACAGCCAAGGCGCATAATCATTGGTCCGTAGCGATGTCCGCCAGCTTTAATCTCTTTGTCCCAGTTGGAATTCAGAGCAGTGCTGACAGCTTCATCCATTTTCTGTTTATCTCCGGTCAATACATAAGCAAGAGCAAGTGCATCCATTCCTTTTTCTTCTTTCAACTCTTTTAACCAACTCTGCATCAGCTTATTGGTTTTCAAATTTTCTGTTATGGTTTTAAAGTCATTGACCAAAACACGGGGATGCGACTTTTTCATCGTACTCATATCCACCGGTTTGATATGATTAGAAAAAGTTTGTGCTTCAAGTTGATTATTTAAAATCAACACAGAAACTATAACTATACTGAATATTTTTGACAGGATTTTCATGTATAAATAATTGATTTTTAAATGTCACATGGAACTCGCATGATAGGTTTATCTTGTTTGGTGAACCTAAGTGTTCTTGTTCGTTTCATTCTTAATAAATGGATTATTTTTTGAAATACAGGTATTTAATCAATGATGAAGGTATTGAATTTTGTAATGATTTTTTATCGCTGGTTGAATTCCATTTGTCTAAAAATGTGCTTAAAGAATTATCGAAGGTAAATTTATTATCGGCTGAAATCACATATTTATCTGAATCTGAAGTACCGTTTCGGGTCGTGAAATAGTTTTTGTGGCTAAGTGGAATGGAGAAATTGCCAATCGTATTGCCGGTAAAGGAATTCGTATTAACAAAAACACGTTCATCAGTTTTGAAATTTCGTAATTCAGGATAATGAGCCAAATATACTGGAGGAAATATATAATTTTCACCGTATTGTTTTGCCCATTCCTTTTTAAAATAATCCAATCGTTTTTTGCCCCAGGTTGAGAAATGGAAACTCAAATCAAAAGTTTCATTACAATCTAAAAACAGATTATTGCTAACGTGAGTATAGGTGCAGGTATTGCCATATACCGCTGCAATGCGTGAACCTTTGTTACCAATTTTGTAAAATAAATTTTGGTCAATTGTCCACCCGGAAGTACCTTCGTCGGCATAAATAGCATAAACTTTGTCGCCTAATGCGCCAATATCATGAAAATAGTTTCCACGAATCGTATCGCCACGCATCAACTGGTTTTTTCCCAGAAAAGCATAGATAGCACCAAAATCGGCAAATTCAAGCAATACATTGCTAATTTCATTTTTTTCAATGAGGTGGTTGTTACCGGAAATTGTTATAGCACCATGCGGAGCGTTATACATTTTATTGCCGATAACATTATTGCCAACACCCGAAAGCGCAATAGCCGGCG
>CAZEEB010000322.1:0-2050 GCA_964511245.1 uncultured Paludibacter sp. | reverse complement strand
GCGTCACAAGCGGTTTGTTCAACACTTCTTCTGCTTTGGCTTTCAGGTCTGCTTTTTTGGAAGCTTCAATTGCAGTCAATATTTGAGCTTTCGATGGAATTTTCACAGCTTCTTTGTCGGGTGCCATGATTGACACTATCAGATTACTATCGGTAACATAGGATTTTGCAACCTCATTTAGCATTTGAAGTTTAAGTTGTGGTGCCATCATTTTCACGGTGTTGTATTCCCATTCAATACCCGGAATAGGTTCCTGAGTGAGGAAATTACGTACATATTCGCGCACTAAGCTATTGTTTTTCTGATTGTCGCGTTCGTTGTACGATTTTTCAAGATTTTTCAGATAATCTATTTTGGCACGTTCCAGTTCTGAATTGGTAAATCCGAAACGTTTGATTTTCTGGGCTTCGAGCAACAATGCTGTTAAACCTTCCAATTCTTTTCCTTCTTTGGGTATAGCCATCATTTGAAATGCATCTTTTGACTTGACAAATTCGGCATATTCAGCCTGACCATAAACAAATGGGGCATCGGCTTGTTGTGTGATTTCTTCAAAACGGTTTGATATCATGGTCGAAATAAGTGAGTTAATTGTCAAGGTGGCATAACCCATCATTGATAATTTGATGTTTTCAGCCAGTTTATCGTGTTTATATTCAAGTTCAATGCGAGTCATGCGGGCTTCAGCATCTTTTACAATGGAAATAACCGGTGCAGCATTATCACTAATCGGATAAATAGGTCGTTCACCTGCATTTGCTTTTTTCGAAATATCTGCAAAAGTCGATTTTATTTTAGCTTCTACTTTATCCACATCCACGTCGCCAACAATAAGAATAGCTTGCAAATCGGGGCGATACCATTTGGCATAAAAATCGCGAATGGTTTTGTGGGCAAAATTGTTGATAATGGCTGTATCGCCAATCACATCGCGTTTGGCATATTGCGAACCCGGATATTTCAGTTTATTGGATTCTTTCCACATGCGGCGATCGGCACCGGCACCCTGACGCCATTCTTCACGAATCACACCGCGTTCGTCATTAATTTCACCACCATCGAGCGTAATAAAGCTTGACCAGTCGTGTAAAACCAGCAACGCGCTGTCGATAATTCCGTCGCGGATAGTCGGAACATCAGACAGGTTATAAACTGTTTCGTCCAGCGAAGTATAAGCGTTTATATTGGCACCGAATTTAACACCAATTTTCTCGAAATAATTTATAATTCCTTTGCCCGGATAGTTTTTTGTACCGTTAAATGCCATGTGTTCAAGGAAGTGCGCCAATCCGTTCTGATTGTCGTTTTCCAGAATTGCACCAACATTTTGGGCGATATAAAACTCTGCTCGCTCTTTTGGTTCTTTGTTAGCGCGAATGTAATATGTTAAACCATTGTCGAGTTTGCCATAACGCACTTTCGGGTCGATTGGAAGTGTAGGCATTTGTTGTGCGCTTGCATTTAAAGCCATTCCAATTAGAAGACCTACTGCAATAAAACGAAAGAAAATTGTTTTCATACTTGTTTGTTTTATTTAAAATTTTAATCAGTTTTTGAATTTTTATTCAGTTGCAAAGGAAAGAAATATTTACTAATTAACCTAATTATTCATACATGTTTTAGTCCTTATGAATAAAAATAATGATATCAGATATACTCATACTTTTACTGACGATACTTTCAGTAAAATATTACAGCAAATAATAAATAAAAAAGCACTAACTTTGCTCCTAAAAATAGTATGTCCGACGAATTGTATATTGATTCCCAGGCCGGAAAGGCTGAAAAATACGGAATTTTGATTCCACAACTGCAATCACTCATTAAAAGTGAACCTGATTTAATTGCAAACCTAGCTAACCTAGCTGCTGCATTAAAGCAAACTTTTGATTGGTGGTGGGTTGGTTTTTATTTGGTCAAAGATAATCAACTGGTTCTTGCTCCTTTTCAGGGTCCTATTGCCTGTACCCGCATTGGTTTTGGCAAAGGTGTGTGCGGAACTGCCTAGATCGGAAGAGCACACGTCTGAACTCCAGTCACCTGAAGCTAT
>CAZEEB010000321.1:0-2056 GCA_964511245.1 uncultured Paludibacter sp. | reverse complement strand
ATGAGGCTGTCTCATAAGTCGTTTTGTATTTTGAATAAGTAACAATTCGTAAGTTTACACTTGAATAATATTATTTTGAACGCTAAGTCGCTAATACAGAAAGCCGCAAATGCAGTTTTTTCTTTGTGTCTTCGCGACTTTGTGCCTTCGCGTTCAAAAAAACTTACAATTTATAATATTTCATTTTACTATTTAGACTTTTGAGACAGCCTCATTTCACATTCGAGTTATGAAACGAACATGACAAAATTTAATATATTTTGACCCACAGGGGCATGATTATCAATATACTAACCTCTCTCTGTTCCCCGAATAAATATTTTCCTTTTTCTTTCTCCAATTGGAGAAAGTAACCGAAGGGGGATAGAGGTCGGGGGTTAGGGGGCTAACATAAAAGAAAGCCTAAAAACTTTATATAACTCAATAATATTTCTTGATTTCAATCTTAATAAACTCCTCAATTTCAGAAGTTGAGATTTGATATATCGGCTCCAAAAGCACAAAATTACTATCAATACGAAAACGTTTGCTATCAACAAGCATTGCCAAAAGATTTTTTGTTGAGAGTAAATGACCAGAATAGGCTGTTGCCTTTGCTATTATTTCCTTAAAATCATAACCGTTCATTAAAATCGAATAAATATCATAATAATCTCTGAAATTGCTACGTCGCATGAGCACTTCCATTTTCATAGCAGCTATTGACATTATATCGGCTAACTGTAAATTGTCTTTCAAATTTATCGGCGAAGTAACTGGCGACTGTTTTGAGCTTGCATAAAACGATATTTTCACACCTGAAACGATAAATTCAACATGATCGAAATCCCAAATTTCGCGGGTATCAATTTTCCCAATTTTGCTCAATTCTCTTTCAATCTGCACCCAATCCACTTCAGGTTTTTGTTTTTTATGCGTATTCCAACTCATAAAATCAAGATCTTCACTCAAGCGGGTATGTAGTTGTAGTGCCAATGCAGTTCCACCCACTAAATAATAGGATTTAATACAATCGAGGCTACAAACCTTATCAAACATTTTTAAAGTTTGTGACGTTAAAGCGTTCATTGATAAATTTTTAAATGTCTATTTTCAATAATTTTCAAGTACCTGTCGGGGTTCTTAATATGAAAATACATCCAAGCAAGAAACCTGTTAAGCCGGACAAAAAATGCTCCCTGAATAGCAATTCTTTCCAACCATACTTGCTTTATTTTCTTGTACGGGTAGATGCTGAATAATAAATTAATATCGTCAATATCAAGATAGATTAATGTTTTTTCTATCAAGATTTCATCGGGTATGGCTGTATTATTACTCACATCGTACGACCAAAATCTATTAGTCATTATGAGTTTGGAAATCAATACTTCTTGTGGCATTAAAACAGACATATCTGTATGGTGTAAATAAAAATGAGTAAAAAAACAAATTTTCTATTGTATTTAAAATACTTGAATAGCACCTTAAGAGTTGTTTATGGAACAAATACCAAGATCACTATTAGTCATTTTTATATCACAAAGATAATATAAAAATTTTATTGTAAAAATAATTAAATAGAAAACAGCAATATTCATGTATTTACAAATTGTAAAATTGAAATGTAGAGACGCATGGCGTGTATCACTCTATCCGCCAACTGGCGGAAACAGCTTGGGTATATAATAAATGCCAAAACGATATGCGCCCTACAAGGCAATATTATTATTTTGCCCTTGCAGGGCACAAGGTATGAATCTACATAATAACCCAAGGCTTTGCCATTGGGCTATGTTATAATTGGCTTACAGCCCAAAATCATCCAATAAATTTAAACGCTGTAAAAGTACAAGTTCAACCGTTTACTTGTTTACTTGTTTACTTGTCACTCATCTACTATTTTAAACACGAAGTCACGAAGGCACTAAGGCTTATTTAGGGTCTGCGGAAAAAATATTAAACTATTGATATTTTAGATATTAAGTATCAATATTTGGTTTTACATGCAAGCTTATTGAGTATAAACACTCAAAATCCTTGCACATCATTATTCTAATGGCATTTTATCCCGTAG
>CAZEEB010000320.1:0-2059 GCA_964511245.1 uncultured Paludibacter sp. | reverse complement strand
TTAAGGTTTGAGATATTGGTTTGCCATGAGCTAAAATGAACTTTACTTCGGGGAATTCACGGCAAAACTTATAGAATTGAATCGCATTTGAACCACGCCAACCTCCGGTGTGAAACATTACCGGAATATCTTTTTCAGAGGCTATCTGTATAACTGTTCTTATTTTGTCAGGCATTTCATCCCATTCCTTTTGGGCGTATGCATGAATCTTTATGACTTTGTAGTTTAACGCATTATAAAGTTCAAGTGAAGAGTCAATATCAACCATTTCTGGTGTAACCCATAAGTATGGTACAAACCTTTCAGTGGGTAGCGATTTTATAACTTTCAGATTATTATCAAAATCGACCTTACCCGCTATACCGGTTGGCATTATTCCTACTTTGTCAATTCCAAGCTTTGCAAAATAATTATTCAGATCTTTTGGATAATAGTAATCATCTCGGATTTGACCATAATGTACATGGCAATCACAAATTTTTGAAGCAATTTTCTCATAATCAAACTTCATATTCTACTCATTGATAACTTCAATGACATTACTCAGCTGAAGATTTAAATAATTTGATAATTCTTTGGAAAGATTCAAAAAACACCTCACCAACTAACTCTTGATTTATATCTTTAAACTCAACAAATTTGTTAAAGCCATTAATAAGCTCTAAATCACTGCCTGGCTCAAAAGAAGGATTAGAACTATCACAAAACGAGGCGGAAAACTTAATTTTACAATCTGCCAATTCAACTTTAAAGGAATAACATTCCATTGAATGAGCATAACGAACCCTTAATTCTTCACCTTTGTTTATGACTTCAATTTGATACTTAGATAATACTTGTTCTATATCCTTAAATGCTGGTAGAATATCTCTTTTCAATAAATCTGCGTATAATTCAGGACACTGGATGATTTTACGGTGATTTAATTCTACTTCTAATTTATCTTTCCAATTCATTTTCATAAAATTATATTGTTTCTATATTTTTTGTTTTGAAATAATCTTCGACCATCTTTTTGTTTAAAAATGCTACATCGCAGAAATGTTTGGTAATTTTAAACATATCTCCATTGTTTTCATTATAATTCCGAACCATGCACATAGCACAATAATCACGGGCTTCACAAGTAATACATTCAGGGAAAGACGCATTTGTTATTTTTCGTAATTCTTTAATTTGCTCCGAGTTATCCCAAATATCTTTCAACGATTGTTTGTATGCATTTCCTAAAACCATTCCCTGCCATCCTGCACAAGGATAATAATCACCATTGGCTGTCACGCAGATATTATCAACACCTACACCACAAACGGGTGACTTTTTATGTTTTTCAATGTCCAACGATTTTGGTTCTTGTTGCAAGGTGGTATTCAAATAATCTTGGTCGAATTGAAGCATATCGGTAAGTAGTTCTGCCGTTTCATCTAGGCTGATGCGCTGTGCCAAATTATTAACATCTAAATCAGCTTGAGCCATCATAATAAAATCTGTATAAGCCTTTGTCCTTAACGAATTGGCGTAAACCAATACATCTTTGTATGACTTCCTGTTAAGTTTCATTACTGGACAGCTTATTTGAACAGGAATATCTGCAGCTACCAATCGTTCAATGGCATTTTTTGTTTTCTCAAACGAACCTTTTACCAACGTAATTGCATCCTGTTCAGCGGGATTCATCGAGTAAAGCGAAACCTGAACTAATGACGGATTAATTTCTTTTAATAATGAAATATGCTTATCGCTCAACAACACCAAATTGCTTAATATGCTGATAGAAAAATCATTTTTTCGAGCATGACGCAGTATGGTTTCAATGTCTTTGTGCATAAACAATTCGCCTCCCGAAAGTGTAACCTGCAAAGTTCCCATTTCTTTGGCTTGATCCATAACTCCCAAAATAAGAGAAAGCTCCATATCTTTACCAACGTTTTTCTTTTCGTTGGGAATATAGCAATGGATGCAGCTTTCGTTACATCTAGCTGTAACTTCTATTTGCAGACCAAAAATTTGTGGCACTTTATGAAATTCTTCGTAAAAGAACTCCGAACTATCAGTCAGC
>CAZEEB010000319.1:0-2063 GCA_964511245.1 uncultured Paludibacter sp. | reverse complement strand
GGTCTTATACGGATATAGGTTTACAGTTTTAGAGGTAAAACAACCTCAATGACAAACAAAAATCAGAAAAATTGAATTTTGTTGTGGAGGATAGTAACAATGACTTTGAGTTTAATAAAATATTGTGTCATAGTTTAAAAGGAAATATTACTTACCCTGCAACGCTTCGGGAAGCATTAGTAACGCCTACTTAAAAAGATTAGTTGGGGGCTTATATTTTTGAGTAGTTTCGTAAAGTTTTATGAACATTAAAATTATTAAAAACAGATCTGATATTGGCGCAGGTACGCGAGGTTCGGATATGGGGATTGATGCAATTGAAATTGCAGCAATAAATCAGAATAATGATTTTTTTCATCGTCATCCTTATGTAGATGTCAAAACACATAACGAATCTATTTATCATAAAACCAAGAATAATTTTGCGAAGCGTATTGAGCATGTCAAAAAACAATGTCAACGGGTTGCAGACGCAGTAAGGGAAACAATTATATCAGACACTTTTCCCATTGTATTATCTGGAGATCATTCATCAGCACTAGGCACCATGAGTGGTATTAAGGTGGCAAATCCTGAAAAAATAATCGGTGTTATTTGGGTTGACGCACATGCTGATTTACACTCTCCGTATACATCACCTTCAGGTAATATTCATGGTATGCCGCTTGCTGCAGCTTTAAATATGGATAATATAGCTGCCAAAATTAATGACCCTAGTGAAATCACTACAAAATATTGGAATGAATTAAAAAATATAGGTATTACGGGATCAAAAATAGTTGCTACTAACTTAGTCTATTTTGGTTTGCGTGATTTTGAGCCTGCTGAAAAGAAAATTATTGATGAGCACGAAATTTTATTTTTCAAAGTTGCAGAAACCAGAGAAAAGGGTTTAAAGTTATGTATTCAGGAAGCAATTACTCGATTAGATAATTGCGATCAAATTTATATATCTTTTGATGTTGATTCATTAGATTGCGATCGAGTTTCCTATGGAACAGGAACTCCTGTACCTGTTGGATTTACTTCTGGTGAAGTAAAAGAGTTATTTGAACTAATTATTACAACAAAAAAAGTTTGTTGTGTTGAATTTACCGAGGTTAACCCGCTTTTGGATAATAAAGGAAACAAAATGGCCGAAACCGCATTTGAAATATTAGATGACTTGGTTAAGCACTTGTCCCTTTTATAATTATAGTGCCAAGACACTATTTTAATGAGTCTTTTTTTATATCCATACCTAGTTTAACAAAATGCAAGCATTAATAGCCTGTAAGTTTTAATCGGCTGTCTTGGTTAAAATTTATTGTTTTATACTGGCGGATTTCTTTCATTATTGTTCCTATTTTTGAACAATGAAAGCCAGTAAACCTGCTGAAATCATACACATGACATATATCACCACTTCTACCGTTATGGAAGGGAAAGTGGCAGTATTAATGTCTGTAGATAATTATTCTGAATATTGTTATGGAATAGCTGTTGAAATGGATTTGTGCTTAGAATCTGTTGAAAAACACGTTTCAGCCATATTAATTGATGTGCAAAAGCACCATCCTAAAACAAAGCCACTATTTATAATGGCCTATGGAAAAGAGTTCATACCAGCACTAGAGGAGAAGCACTTAGGAAAAGCCAAGTTTATGTACAATCCTGTATTAGCAGATGAAAAAGCTATGCCTGTTGCAAAAGTCTTAATGAAGGAAATATTAAAAAATAACAAACAGCAATAGGTTACGTTATTTGGTAATGGTGGAAAAAAAACAAAAATGTTGATTGATCTACCTATCTGTATTAGCTATACTAATAACTATCCTTTCATTATGTAACGGTTTTCTGAGCTATCCCTTACTGGTATTGGGTTACAGAGGATGATTGTTCTACAAAAAAAACAGCTGTAAAACACACCATTATTTGTGTACTAGCTCAAAGCAATTATATGGATACCACAATTGGCATATTTGATAGCATATGCGACATTCTGGATGGGTTCCTATAGCTTCAATATAGACAGTGGAACCAAGTAATAGCTGTCCAACAGGATTGGTGCATTTAGCTCTAAT
>CAZEEB010000318.1:0-2074 GCA_964511245.1 uncultured Paludibacter sp. | reverse complement strand
AAATTATAGCATCATGCTCGTCGAGCAACGGTTCAAAAACTCCTCCATTGGCATCGAAACAAGCAGCATACAAAATACTATCTTCGGTGCAAAAAAATTGGGCAATAGCTGCTTCTAACTTTTTATGCAAATCCTGAGTACCGCAAATGAACCGAACCGACGAAACGCCATAACCATGCGAATCCAATCCTTCTTTGGCGGCTTGAATCAAAGCCGGATTATTTGATAATCCCAGATAATTATTCGCACAAAAATTCAAAACTTCTTTGCCTGATACGTTTATTACTGCGCCTTGAGCAGATAAAATAACCCTTTCGGTTTTAAATAATCCTGCCTCTTCAATTTCGCTAAGTTCAGTTTGAAGATATTTCTTATATTGCTGATACATATACTATAGTTTAAAATTTATAATTCAAAATGATTGACTTTTAAATTTATTGAAACAAAAGTAGTGATTAAATTGAATTATTATTCTAAATGTTGACAATAAAAAGAGTAAAAGCGATAAGTATTTTTTGCTAAAGTCAAAAAAAAAAAGCCATTCCAATAAGGAACGGCTTAGAAAAGCTATGGTAGTAGTATTTATTTTTGACTTACTAACTTTGTATCATAAAAAAGCTTATAAACAAAAGGATAAATTTGACATGCAACACAAAATCCAATTGAAGCTTCAAGAAAAGCACAAACTCCAAAAACAGTAGTAAAAGTCAGTGTCAATGCGTTTAATCCACTGATTGCGGACAATAAAACAGCAATATTAAAAACCACACCAATACGTGCTGCAAAAATTTTTGGTCCGGCATTTACAGGTTTTGCCTTGATTTTAAGTACATTAACAAAGTATTTTGATGCAATGGCAATCGGACTAAAGCTTGAAAGTTCGGCTGAACGGAGAAAAAAGTCGACAAGCAAAAAAGCAACAATATACACATTGGAAGTTAGCAAAAAAAATATTAGGAATACGACAGTAAAAGTTGCATTCAATCTGGCAACACTTTCGTTTATTTTTTTATCGGAAATAGGGCATAATGCATACGTTTTCATACTGATTCAATTTTTAATAATTTGTTGATGCAAAAATAGAGCATTCAGCAAAGTATCACAATACCATCGAATAAGTATATTTAATACCATAAACAGGGGATAAAATTGAAAATTGCGGGTATAAAAAAATCCGCTCGAAAAATCAGAATAGATTTATCAGGCGGATTATTTTATTAAATTCTTAAGTTTTCTATATCTTCTATATTTCCGGCTAATTTACAATTTCTGTATTTTCTTAACTACAGTTCCTGTTTTTGCATAAATTACAGCCAGATAATTTCCTTTTGCTAAGGCACTTATATCAACTTTTTGTTGATTGGTTCTAGAGATACTTTTACCAGCCAAGGAGCAAATTTCCACCTCTTTAATATCGCTTCCGCTTACAAAAATTGAAGATATAGCAGGGTTAGGATATACTGAATATAATTTATCCATTTCTAGATTTTGTACGGCTGTATTCACAGGAACCCATTTAATACTAGTACTTGTAAAACCTGTTACATTCGGAACAGTTACAGTTTGTGCAGTTGGACCTTTTGTAAAGGTACCTGTAGTATATCCTCTTTTTCCTGGTGCATCACATGCTTCAAAATTAACTGTGTAATTTCCATCAGCAACTGTAGCAATTGATGCAGTTTTTCCCCAATAACAAGTAACTAAACCATTACTAGTAGCTGTAGCACCTGTAATTGCGTCAGAATTTAAAAGCATTTTAGAGGTTGTAAAAGAAGTTATTAAACTCCACCAAGTAGTTAAATCAGATGCACTTGAATTACTGTTTCTAGTATAATACAATAAAGTATTAACTAATGCATTAGAACTGTTTCTCACATAAATTGCTAACGAATGTTCTGGACTATAACTTCCACCGCAGGACGTTGTAATAGTTGTTACTGTAAGTGTTCCAGCAGTTGGTGTTGTGGCAGCAGGAACTTCATTTTGAGCTGAAACAGCTATTGTAGCTAGAATAAAGAAAGAAAGTAAAATCTTTTTCATAAACTTTATGGGATTAAATTTTAATAATTTGAAA
>CAZEEB010000317.1:0-2086 GCA_964511245.1 uncultured Paludibacter sp. | reverse complement strand
AAACGTGATTTTGAACCTGCTAAAAGCATGGAATACAGCTGCTTGAACTATATTGCACTTCAACATGTAATTCAGAAAATAAGTAAGAAAGATTTGAAAACTTTTGCGAAGGAAAATATTTTCGACCTACTCCAAATGAATCATACCGACTTTAATCCGACAGGCGAACTGTTAAATAATTGTGCTCCCACTTCAAAATTAAAATCGGGAAAAGTATTACTCGGCATAGTTCATGACCCACTTGCACGCCAATTTAATTGCGGTATTTCAGGAAATGCAGGTTTGTTTTCAAATGCAATAGATTTAGCAATTTTAGTTGCAATGCTTCAAAATGGTGGTGAATGGCAGGGAAAAAGAGTTTTGCAAACTGAAACCGTTAAACTCATGCGAACTGTTCCTGATTCGCTTAAATGTTTTGGCAGAACGCATGGTTGGGATTTATCGTCACGTTTTTCTACTTGTAAAGGTGATTCTTTAAGTGCTAACACTTATTGTCATACAGGCTATACAGGTACATCAATTGTCATTGACCCCGATAATGATATTGCTATCATACTGCTAACCAACAGAGTACATCCAGTCGATAAAGGAAGTATTGTAAAATTACGATCTCAAATTTCAAATATTGTTGCTTCATCTATAATAAAGTAGATAAGGCATTTTCAAAAAGTAGTTTGCCTTATTAATTCAAAAAACACGATTACAGTTTTTCAAAAACTTCTTTAGCAAAAACTTCCAATCCGGGGTCTCTGGCACCCATAAGTAGTAAAACAGTTGATTCTGAAAAATGAGATTTCAATTCTTCGACCAAATTATTGCGATTTTCAACAAAAAATGCATTCTTTCCCATTTTTTGCAAATCTTTAATCAAATCATTTGCCGAAATATCTTTTACTGCCGAACCTCCGGCATAAAATATCTCACTCATCCATATCTCATCCTGTGGACGCAAAACGGCAGCAATTTCCGCCACAAAATCCATTCTTAAAAATCGAGTTGGACCATATCCATGAGGTTGAAACCAAGCAATAAGCTTAGTAGATATGGGTTGGCAAGCCGCAATAGAAGCCGCACATTTAGCCGGATTATGAGCATAATCATCAATTAATAATACAGTATTTTTTTTTCCAATAATTTGATGTCGACGGTAAATTCCTTCATAATGAATCAAAGCATCAGCACAAGTTTGAATACTAACTCCAAGTTGGCTTGCCACCGCAATTGATGCCAATGCATTCTCCATGTTGTGCTTGCCCACTGTATTCATCTTTATTGCCGTACCATTAACAACGAATTGAATTTCAAGACCATTTTGGACAAAGTCATTTC
This sequence comes from uncultured Paludibacter sp., assembly GCA_964511245.1. Classification (GTDB taxonomy): domain Bacteria; phylum Bacteroidota; class Bacteroidia; order Bacteroidales; family Paludibacteraceae; genus Paludibacter. The sequence goes on along the minus strand of CAZEEB010000317.1, from coordinate 757 downwards.
CAATAAATCCCGCTTTTATCATTGTATCAATCGCAAAATCATTATCGGAATTAATTGAAAGTTCAGCTGCCAAACGGTTTGACCTATTTGTAATGAAAATGCTTTTTGTATTGTTCCGAAAAGTTCCGAAAATTTCCATTAACTCCGCAATTTCCTGATGATCTTTGTCAATATTCAATAATAAACCTATTTCAGGATGATATTGTACAATAGAACCATCACTTTCGTCGGCTTCTATAACCAACCATTCGCCTTTGCCAACCTTTGCATTTCCAATTTTACCTTCACGAATTATACTTGTTAAGCCTGCACCACTGATAATACTTGGTTCTAATCCAGCAAATTGCAAAATATCAAAAATCATGGCCGAAGTCGTGCTTTTTCCCGAAGTACCACCTACAGCAATAGTTTTTTTACTTTCGGCAATCAATGCTAAAACTTGCGAACGCTTAAGTATAGTGATATTTAACTCCTTCGCTTTCATTACTTCAATAACAGTGTTTTCAATGGCTGCCGAAACAACTACCAAGTCAGTATTTTTATTAATTCCACTTCCGTCTTGTAAATAACACCTAATTCCTTCAGCTTCTAATTTTTCTTTCGTTTCATTGTAAATCTCGGGTGTAAAATAACGGTCGCTTCCACTTACACTTAGGCCGATTCCCCTTAAATACTGAGCAATAGCACTCATTCCTGTGCCTGCTATTCCAATAAAAAAAATGTTTTTAAAGCTTGTGATAGTCATGAAGTTTATATT
>CAZEEB010000316.1:0-2089 GCA_964511245.1 uncultured Paludibacter sp. | reverse complement strand
CGTTTTTTTATTTTTCAAATACTCATCAGTCAGGTCATAAGTATCTTAATTCAAATCTATATCAAACTTATATTTAAGTTATTGTAAAGGTCAATATATTACAGTAACATTACATAGACATAACATTGAAATTACAGTAATATCACAATACTTTAAAAGAATTGTGTTATCATATTGATATGTTTGTAATTTAAATTAAATGTGTAATTTTGTATTTGCAATAATCTCTGTAGCTACTAGGAAGCACATAGCAATGAAGGTATAATCTAATCAAAATTTTAAAAACAAAAGCATGGCAACAGTAAAAGCACCTTTTCAAATTACTGGACGTGTTCAGGAATTTTCTTATTATACCATGAAAGGAAGCGATAAGGTTTTTATGCGTATGAAAAGCGGACCATCCAAAGTGCGGATGGAAAAGGGACCTGAATTTGAATTAGTGCGAAAACATCAAAGTGAATGGGCATCCTGTGTAATTTTTCAAGGTATCTAAACCGGGCTACCAGTTCATTTAAGAAAATGGGTGATTTTAATGTGTCACCGGTATGGAATGGTATGGGTAAAAAGCTGATTAATCTGGATACTGAGCATGTTATCGGAGAGCGTTGGCTGGAATTGAGCAAATATCCGCAGGCACTGGAGGGATTTAATCTGAACCGGAACTTTACATTTAATTCTGTTTTCAGAGCATATATCCTGTTTGAGCTGAATAAAGTAGAGCAGTCGTTGAGCATAAAACTTACGCGATTAAACACTCAAAACGATTTGTATAACGTGCGGAAAATGCCCTGTTTCCGGTTGAAGTTTTCGTTGGGACTGATTTCTGATATTTATTTTGATGAAGAGAAACGGAAATTTAAGCCTTATCAATTCTTTTCAGAATCATATCCGGCTATGGTTGTTATGACTGAAACTGAATGGCTATCGACCAACGACTTAATTGCTGAACAAAGTTTTGAGTTGAAGTAGGAAAAGAAAATCCCAACGGATTTGATGAGCCATTTTACGTATTTGGTTTGTGCCGGAATAGAATTTGGGAATGTGGGATTTGCCGGCCAAATTGAACTGGTGAAAAATGCTGGCAGTTCCAAAATTGTTTTGGCAGAGAAGGCGGAATAATTGTGAATACTTAATAATTTGTCGTTTTTAATTTGAAAAATTGTAATGAGAGATTTTTCTTATAATCACATGCCTGTTCTCAAATAATTATTTATAAACTATCATTAAGTTTGTCCAGAAATCGATAAACTGCTGTTATATCAAGTGTTATTCCTTGATAACGATACAGATATTCAACTGTCTTTAATTTACTCAGGGAGTAAGCGATTCGAGCAATAACCAAATGTTGGAAAAGTTCCTCGTTTAGTGAGCCAAACCCAATATTATCGTATAACTTCCCAAATATAATCTCTGTACCTACTGTGCGAATACTTGCATTGCTTAAATTGGAAAATACCTGCTCTACTTATAAATCATTTTTCAAAACAAACAATTCTCTCTGCTCACATAATCGTTCAATCTCCTGTTTCCTCAAATAAGTTAGTTTTGCAATCTCTTGTTCAGAACGTCCACTACTGATAGTTTGCAAGACCTTGTATTCCCTCGTAATTTTTGTATGATTTCAATACTAACACTTCCTGATTTATTATTCCTTTCTCGTAAAAACATAAATTTTGTAAGTTGGGACACCCAAAATTACAAAATTATATTTATATGTGATTGGTATTCTGAAACTTACAAAACTTAAAAATACTTTGCCGAAAACAGGGGAAAATTTAAAATACCCATTCAACCCCAATATTATACTAATATGACCCCATATCTTTATTTTAAAGGATGTATTTTTGCAATAAAATTAATTTTAAAACAATCAATATTATGAAAACAAAAACAACTTCTTTTAATCCTTTGTCGCCTGTTCGTAGTAACAGGCAAAACAGGTTTAGCCAAAAACTAAATCGTGTTTTTGGAATTATCCTTGTGACTTTTTTATTTGGGGCTTTCAACACGCTTCGTGCACAAGACACATTTGCCTGGAATGGTAGCACCAGTGCCGATTGGACAGATGCTAACAACTGGACAATCGTAA
>CAZEEB010000315.1:0-2090 GCA_964511245.1 uncultured Paludibacter sp. | reverse complement strand
AAATAAATTGTAGTCATTTTTTTTTGGGGGAAATCAGATATGATTTATTTATATTTTAAAAATATATTTTAAAATATAAATAAATGTAAATTTTAAATGCTATTTTTGGAAAAATTTAAATCCAAAATTATGAAAACCAAAATTCTTTACAAAAAAGCTTGGATATCATTTGTTGTTTTGATAATTGGGTTTATTATTACAATATTTATTACAATTCGAACTAAAAACAATCAGGAAGTTACTTCAAAGCAAAATTTTACATTAGTATGCAATGAAATAAAAACAAAAATTAGCATTCGCTTGCACGCACATGCTCAACTTTTACGAAGCGGTTCTTCATTTTTTGCTGCTTCTGACACTGTTACAAGTAATGATTGGAAAGTATTTATTGAAAACTCTAAAATTGAAAAGAATTTGCCCGGAATTCAGGGAGTGGGTTTTACAATTATTCTGAAAAAAGCGCAATTAAATCAACATATCCGACAATTCAGAAAAATTGGATTCCCCGATTATTCAGTTCGACCAACAGGCATCCGTGAGCTATATACTTCGATAATCTTTCTTGAACCATTTAATGAAAGAAATAAAAGAGCTTTCGGATATGATATGTATCAAGAACCCATCAGACGAAAAGCAATGGAACATGCGCGTGATTTTGATGTAGCAACATTATCAGGAAAAGTTATTTTGGTACAGGAAACTGGCAAAGATGTTCAACCAGGCACTTTAATGTATGTTCCGGTATATCAAAAAAATATGCCTTCAAATACCGTAAATGAAAGGCGCAAAGCCATTTTAGGCTGGGTATATAGTCCGTATCGAATGGATGACTTAATGCGAGGAATTTTAGGAGTTAGAGATTTAAACGATAATAATAAGATTCGTTTAAAAATTTACGACAATGAGAGCATTTCGCAAGAATCAATATTATTTGATAGCCAACCTAATGATACAACAGTTAAACATGAAACTTCGATTTTAACTCAAACTCTTCCTGTCATTTTTAACGATAAAAAGTGGATTTTGCAATTTTCGGAATATTATATTCATTCAGCATATCTTGAAACCAACGTTATTATAGTTTTAATCAGTGGTGTTATTATAAGTATTTTGATATTTTCATTGTTATTATTGCTGTATAATACAAATTACAGAGCACAACAATTAGCCGATCAATTAACAAATCAGCTTCACGAAAGCGAAAAAAGATTCTCCTTGTTTATGGATTATTTGCCCGCCATTGTTTTTTTGAAAGACAATTATGGGAAAACTTTATTTGTTAATAAGTTTTTAGATGATGCAGTTGGAGCTTCAAAATGGTTAGGAAAGGATATGGTTGAAATTTTTCAAAACGAAATGGGAGCACAATTTTTAGCAGATGATTTACGGGTTCTGAAATCGGGCTATGAAAAGATTGAAGAGTGCATAATGTTTCAAGATGGATCAATGCATTATTTTGAAACTCAAAAATTTATAATTCCCCGACAGGGACATGAACCATTTATTGGAGGCATTTCATTGGATGTAACAGAACGGAAGCAAATAGAAGAAGCACTACTTAAAGCGAAACAAACTGCTGAAATAAATAGTATAAAATTCACTTCAATTTTGGGGAGTACAGTTGACAGTATCTGGGCAATAGACAGAAGCTACAATATTGTTTTTATTAACAAAGTATTTCAACAAGAATTTTTACAAGCATTTGGAGTTCAATTAGATATAGGAATAAATTTATTAAAATCCTTACCCGAAATTTTACAAAAAATTTGGAAACCCAGGTATAATACAGTTCTTTGTAATGAGCATCTGGAATTTGAAGACGCTTTAGATGCAGCAACCGGCAAAATTTATATTCGGGTATCGATGAATTCAATTGTTAAAGATGGAATTGTTATCGGTGTATCATGCTTTGGAAGTGATATTACTGAGCGAAAATTGGTTGAAGAAGAACTAAAAGTATCAAGGCTTGAATTAAACATTTTTGCAACTCACCTACAAAATGTTCGTGAAAAAGAAAGAGTATCCATTTCGCTCGAAATTCACGATAGTCTTGCTCAGTTTTTAGCCGCTTTAAAAATTGACATGGGACT
>CAZEEB010000314.1:0-2107 GCA_964511245.1 uncultured Paludibacter sp. | reverse complement strand
CCTTTTCATTCAGGATTGCCCGCCGATATTTGTTTTCCAAAAAGTCGCACAATGCCATCAATATTATTTCAGGCATTTCGGCAGCAGGTGTAGCTATTGGCGCTATGGCGTTGGTTTGTGTGCTGTCAGTATTTAATGGTTTCGAATCGCTCATAAGCAATATGTTTTCGGCTTTTGATCCCGATTTAAAAATTTCGCTCACACATGGAAAGTCATTCGATATCAATACAAAAGAAATAAATGAACTTCGGAAGTTGAAATCGGTGGCAGTATTTACCCAAGTGGTTGAAGAAAATGCACTTTTGCGGTTTAAGGACAAGCAAATGCCGGCTACAATTAAAGGTGTAGATGCAAATTTTGAAAAAATGACCCGAATTGACAGCATTATGTACGATGGTAAGTTTTTGCTTTACGATGGCGCATTTGAACGAGCTGTGCCCGGAATTGGAGTAGCATCAATTTTGGGTGTTGCTGCACATTTTATTGATCCCCTGTATATTTATGCCCCGAAACGGACTTCAAAAATAAATTTAATGCGTCCCGAAAATAGTTTTAATCAGGTTGGAACTTTTGTATCGGGTATTTTTTCGGTAAAACAACTTCAGTATGACGATCATTATGTGTTGGTTTCCATCGATTTAGCTCGCGAATTGTTTGAATATTCTAATTCCACTGTTTCGGCATTGGAACTGAAATTAACAAAGGAAGCCAACCAAACGAATGTTCAGAAAAAAATTCAAAACTTGCTCGGCGATAAATTTCAAATTAAAAATCGCTATGAACAACAGGAAAGTTTCTTTAAAATAATGAAAATTGAGAAATGGGTTACTTATCTTATCCTTTGTTTTATATTATTAATTGCCAGCTTTAATATTATTGGCTCACTATCAATGTTAATTATTGACAAGAAAGCCGACATTTTGACTTTGAGAAATCTTGGTGCTGATAATCAGTTGATTAAACTCATATTTTTGTTCGAAGGATGGTTAATTTCAAGTGTGGGTGCGGTTGCAGGCATCATTTTAGGTTCGGCACTTTGTTTGCTGCAGCAATATTTTGGTGTATTAAAACTTGGAACTGGTTACGTGGTTGACGCATACCCTGTAGTGACAAGCGTATTGGATTTGATACTTGTGTTTTTCACAGTTTTATTTATGGGTTTTTTGGCAGCATATTACCCGGTACGCTATATCCGAACTGATCAAAATTCAATACTTTAAAAAAGGGCTAGCACAATTTAGAAACAACAAAAATTTGATTTAACCGTTAATGAAAATAATACTCTGAAAATGAAAAATCAAACGATACTAATTGCTATAATTGGATTGACTATTATGGCATCTTGCGTAGGTAGTCAGTTAAACCCACCATATTCATACAATAGCAATCCAAACTATACTTGGGGTTATGCTGAATTTTATGGTGCGTATTATGCTGAATATAAAAATCCAAACCATGTTATTTCATTGTCACTTTTTTCAGATTCGCTTAAAATCAATGATATCGGCAATTTGGTTGGCATCGGACAGTATTTATTTTTGGAAGATGTATTCATACCCATAACAGATACTTTACTTACTACAGGCACCTATACCATTGATGATAGTGGAAAACCATTTAGTATTGCCGTAGGAAAAAATGACACAATAGATAACGTAATTTACCCCATTGGAGCAAGTATTTCGTATTTTGAAGGAAATACAGTTATGTCACGACAAAAACTTATAACGCAAGGAACAATTACGATCTCAAAATTCGGACTCCGTTATAATGTTATATGTAATTTAAAAACATCGGATAAAAAAGAGTTGAAAGGTAGTTTTACTGCCCTTTTACCTCAAACCAATCTGGCACTTGCAAAACCAAATAATGTAAACAGAAAAAGATTAATCTATTTGCAAAAATAAATCATAAAATCACTATTTGTTTCAAATTTGGGCATTTTTTCAACTATTTTCTATTCGAAAAATTTTTGAAATTAAAAAAAATATACTATCTTTGCAGCCGCTTTAAGAGAAAAGCTTTTTTAATTAATAATTGAAAAAACAATTACAAATGCGAAAATAGCTCAGTTGGTAGAGCACGACCTTGCCAAGGTCGGGGTCGC
>CAZEEB010000313.1:0-2107 GCA_964511245.1 uncultured Paludibacter sp. | reverse complement strand
TTAATATTCAATTTCAAATTATTTTCTAGTTAAAACAGTTAGGTATTTATCAAGTAATTTCTCTAGTTCAGGTTTTTCAGTCACGCCATCTGATATTAATTTGAACGAATGTGTATCCAAGTCTAATTTTTCATAAACATTCAGAATATTAAATGCAAAATCTTCGGCAGTTTGATATGAAAAACTATTGACAAACAACAATTTAACTCCATTCATAACAATAATATCTTGTCGGTTAGCACGATTTGAACAGAAAACGTTGCTTCCGGTTCTGGTACTTAAGCAATTTGAAATTAAATTACTAATGTGATTTTCCATATTTATATTCGGAAACAATTGATTAAGAGCATTTTGAATTGTACTTGGAATTGCAGAAACAATCACAATTCCCAACTGATGTATAATGTTGTGGATTAACGTATCTGTTTTTAATGGTTTATGTTCAAAATACAAAAAAGTAGGGGCTTCATCAATATTAAAAAAATCAAGTGGAATAACTACATAAGAGTCTGAAACATAAATAATTTCAAGTTTGTTGTAGTTTAATTTCGTTTCTGTTCCAATTATATCTAATAATTTTTCGAAACTTATGTCTTTTTCCTTAAAATCAACCCTGTTGGTGCTGATAAGCAAATCCGAATCATCAGATACCGACATTGAAAACCCATACAAATCCATGCGAATGGATAACTTGAAAGTATTAGCAATATTTTCCATTTTTTTTAATAAGTTTTGCAAATTTAAAAAAGAAAATTCAATCCATATTCATTTAGATTCTTTTTTCTCTTAATTTTCAGCATCTATTTTAAAAGTTCTTGAAATTGTGTCGTATCTTTGCAGTTCCTAATGCAGAAGTTGATACTTTCTGATAGTTTTAAATTCAAATTGGCGGCATGAGTTTTTCAATAGCATCAAAATACAAAAGTATTCTTAAAGTTTATCCAACGCTTTTTAATTACACTGAGCGTAAGGAAATTCGATTGCTTATTGCACAGTATTATTCTCAAAATCCGACCAAAAAAGATTTAGCAGCTAAATCAATTGCCGATAAAATTACAATATCTGAAATTGTATTAAGTGAAATAGGATTGGGTAAGCCGGCAGTATTGAGCGTTTTATTACATGAACTTGTTGAAAATAAAATACTTAGTGTTGACCTGATAGAAAAAAAATTCAATTCTTCGGTTTCTTCTATACTAAAAGGGATGATGCGGGTTGAGGAATTGTATGCAAAAAACGCATCGCTCGAAACTGAAAATTTTCGCAAATTGTTTCTAACGTTTGCGGAAGATGTACGAGTGATTTTAATCATAATTGCAGAGCATTTGCACATTATGCGAACTCTCGATACATTTTTACCTGAAAAACGCCAAAGTATTGCTCGTGAGGCTTCATTTTTATATGCACCTTTGGCTCATCGTATGGGTTTATATGCTGTTAAAACTGAACTTGAAGATTTGTCGCTTAAACATACAAACCTGGAAATTTATCGCGAAATTGCGCTTAAACTGAATGAATCAAAACGGTCGAGGGATAAATTTATTCTCGATTTTATTACACCTCTTAAACAAAAACTTAACGAATTGGGGTACGAATTTTCTATTAAAGGACGTACAAAATCAATAAACTCAATTTATTCAAAAATAAAAAAACAAAATACTGCTTTTGAAAATATTTATGATCTTTTTGCCATTCGTATAATTTTTGATGTGCCCTTAGATAAAGAAAAAGCAGCTTGTTGGCAGGCATATTCAATTGTAGCCGATATGTATCAACCAAATCCAAAGCGGCTTCGCGACTGGCTTTCAATACCCAAAACCAATGGATATGAAAGTTTACACACCACCGTATTAGGCCCTGAAGGTAAATGGGTAGAAGTCCAAATCCGAACCGTGCGTATGGACGAAGTGGCTGAAAAAGGGCTTGCTGCACATTGGAAATACAAAGGTATAAAAAGTGAATCGGGGATGGATGAATGGTTGAAAAATATTCGTGATATACTTGAAAATCCAGAACTCAATGCGGTTGATTTTATGGACGAATTCAAATTGAATTTGTACGATAAGGAAGTTTTTGTATTTACACCCAATGGTGATTTACATAAACT
>CAZEEB010000312.1:0-2115 GCA_964511245.1 uncultured Paludibacter sp. | reverse complement strand
TTATCATGCTTTAGCTGCCACTGCTCAAAATCAAACAACCGGCTGTGAATCAGTTTTATTTTTTCAACGGGTTGACTAAGCAAATCACATTCTGCTTTTAGTCTATCAAATTCAAAGCGGTCGTCTTTTTTTGATTCATTTACTATGGTTTCGCTGACAATTACTTCACTGGCATCGAGTTTATATAAATTTGCTATTTCTTTATCGAAATAATTTCTGAGCGTAGTTCCATACCATACAACATCATTAAGTAACATGCAAGCTTGTATCTCATTAATATATTTTTCTATAGTTTTCTTTAAACACAGTAGATAATGGACTTCAAACCCCCGTTCAATGATCCATTTATTTTCATCTTCATGAAAATAAACTTCATTATCTATTCCTGGAAAACAAACTAACACATAATCCTGTACAACTGAAATATCCTCATACGTTCTGATATTTTCCTTTAATTCATCAATGAAATTCTGAAATATAAACACAAATACCGATTCATGATATTTGTTTTTTTCATTTTCCGTTATCTCAATCAAATCATCATTGTCTCTGGTGATTGCAAGATAAAAATCTAAAGCCTCATGTATATAGATATTCAAAAATTCAGCCTTTTCTTTTTTCATTTGGAACTAAAATTTAATGTGTTTTTACAATCACAAAAATAATAAATTAATTTGGTTAATAAAACACTCTCTGAAAAAGTTTTCGACAATTTTTATGTATCTACATAATTCAAATGCAACGAAACAGTGAGTTATAATTGTATTCAAACTGTATCCATAAAATATATATCGTATATATATCCTTTATTCAACGTATATCAATCGTACATATAAATTATATTAATTAAGATATACGATATATAATGGAAATTTGTATAAATAAAAATCTATTTGTAATTTTGTAATGTCTTTATAATAAGTAACCCCTAACCCCTAAAGGAGAATAAGAGTGGTATGCAAGACACTTCTCATTAATGCATGAAACTTACAGCCCTCTTTAGGGGGGGGCAAAATATAAAACAATACTAATTTAAAATCCACCTTTAGTGGTTAGGGGCAGTATATAGTAACTGAATAAATAATAAATGTAAAGATGGCAATCGTAAAAGGACCGATACAGTTATCGGGAAGTTTGAGTAATATCAGTTTTTACACCCGCAGGGGCAGTAATCAGGTTATAGCACGCACCAAAGGCGGGGTAAGTGGAGACAAAATTAAGCGGCTCCCTCAGTACGAAGGTATGCGCCTGCAGCAAAAGGAGTGGAGCGGAGTGACCAAAATGGCTTCGGCTATACGTTATACGTTCGGTGGTCTGCACCGCCTGGCCGATTATAACCTGACATCAGTGCTTAACGGACTTGTAAACAAGATGCAGAAAGCTGATGATAGTGGAGAAAAAGGAAAACGCCCGCTCAGGCTATCGCTGTTCCGTCAGGCCTTGGCTGGTTTTAATTTTAATCGGAACTATCCTTTTAATTCAGTGTTAGCTGTTTCAATAAACTATGAACTGAACCGCCATAAGCTTTCAGCTACAGTGAATTTTCCACGAATCAATACCGAAATAGATTTAAAGAATATACAACGCTTGCCTTTTTTTCGGGTGATAGTTGCACTGGGAGCTGTTTCGGATATGATTTTTGACGAAAACCTGAAGGATTATGTGCCAACTGTGCCCGGACTTCAGGCTGTGGCAGCTACTACAAACAGTATCTGGTTTTCAGCAAACAGCATTGTTGACAGTCAGGTGCTGGAGGTTCATCTATCGGAACAACAAGTTGCTATGCTCTCCGACGAAGTAAGTGTGGTGTTGAGCATTGCCGTGGAATTTGGCACGGTGGGTCTCAAGCTCGAACCGGTGGAAGTGAAATATGCCGGAAGTGGAAAGGTGCTGGCAATAAGCTAAAAATTGCAATTCGATTTATGGAAATACAGATTGACTTAAATAAGCATTTAGGAGTGCGAACTTAACGCCTAAACCAAAAAATTAAATTCCTTATTTTAGCCTGAATCTTTTGTAACCGATATTAAATTATTGCATTTTTTGAACTAAATGATTTGATAAATAAGTAATAAGAATAATATAATGTCGTATTATTTGGTAATGTCATAAATT
>CAZEEB010000311.1:0-2167 GCA_964511245.1 uncultured Paludibacter sp. | reverse complement strand
AGGGCAAAGTTAAGCCTTTTTTTGAAAACCACATACAAGTATTGAAAAATACCGGTCATATAGGTAATGGCAAGACTTATGAGCGTGCGCTGTCGATGCTGGAAATCTTTGATAAAAAATTCGACAAAAGAATGTTTTCTGAAATTGACATTAAGTATGTCCGGGATTTTGACGCTTTTCTCCAGACACCTCGTGAATCTGTTTTTAAATACTCGAATGGAACAACACGGACATTACAGCGCAAGGGTTGTTGTGGTAATACTCGCAAGGGTTATATGAAACAATTGCGTTCAATCCTCAATCTGGCAATTGAAGCTAAAGAAGCAAGCCGTTTCACGTATCCATTTGGAAAAGGAGGTTTTGAAGTAGCCAAATTGGAAGAAGAAACAGAAAAAAGATATTTGCCATCTGCCTATCTTCAAAAAATCAAATCAGCTACCGAGTTATCAGAGAACCTGCAATTTGCCCGATTAGTTTTTCTGTTTTCATATTATTGCTACGGGATGAGTTTTGTTGATATGGCTCACTTGACTCCCGATAATATCAAAAGGCTTGAAAATGGTCAATATATCGTTTATAAGCGACAAAAGACACAATACAGCAAAAAGTCAAAGTCCATCAGCATAAAACTCACAGATGAACTTCAGGCAATCATTAAGGAGCTTTGCAGCATTCAAGCTCCAATTGAAAACTATCTTTTGCCAATAGTATCACGCAAGGGATATACCGGAGAGAAAATATACAAACACATTCACAATAGATTAAGTTTAATAAACAACGATCTTAACGAAATGGCTAAGAAACTGGGCATAAACGATATAAATATAACTTCCTATGTCAGCCGTCACACTATGGCCATGACCTTGCAAAACAATGGGGTGAAGCGTGAGCTAATTTCTCAATTTCTAGATCACAAGGACATGAAAACAACGAACATATATCTTGATAGTTTTGCAAATTCAGAAATTGACGAAGCAGCTAAAATTTTGTAATATATTTGTATTATTTTTGTAATAAACGAACCATTTTCTCGTTAAGAGACTTAAAACGACATGATTATTCATGTCGTTTTTTTTCGCACCTCTAAATTCTATATCAAGTCAAAAACTATAGAACTTTTCGATATGATTGCCAGAACTCTTACTGATCTTTATCTAAGACATTTTAACTATCTTCACGGAGCATTATGTTTATGTTGGCAAACAGCATTTTGTTATACAACTAAACAACTGGATAAAAATAAATTAAAAGAAAAAATTCGTTCATTCGGGATTTACAATCACGAAAATGCGATAATAATTGAAGAACCTCTAATTGTCAAAGAAAATCCACTGTTTAAGACACTTACCTGGGTTAATGATTTTACTGACGAAGAAAACAACGATGATATTTTCTGCAAATATATTGAACTTTACGAACAGGCCCTTGATGAAGTGCGGGACAACTTACTGATATTAACTAAGAAATCCGCACAAATCACCTATGCTAATTTTATTTTACGTGATTTTGATAAAAGCTTTCATCACATTAAAAAGATGAATGTTTCAGAGCAGAATAATAAATGCAAAGAGTTTTTTGAATTTGTTTTAAACCGGCAATTAATTTCTGAAAATGAAATAACTCGCGCAGAAAATAATAGTACAGCTTTTCCAAATTATAATCTTTCAATCCGGCTTATTAATCACTTCGATTTTATAGACAAATTAATTGAACTATTTTCGTATTCAGATATAGATCTCCTGGCATTATCAAAAAAATACAAACACAATTTATATCTCTTCGATGACAACAAAATCATCGAACCGGTTGACTCTGTTTTTGAATCATCAATAGAGAGCGAATATATTGCAAATGGCAGAAGAAGTAAACTTCAATCCGATATACTTCCAAAGTTCAACTCTCCTCATTCTGACGAATGCCTTATTAAAATAATGCAGTACCTTTCCAATAAAAAATTGCTCATAAATTCAAACTCCGACAGTTGGTTCTTTTGGTTTAATCGAAAATCATTGAAAAATCCTCATTCTTTAAGGTGGAACGGCTCTCCAACATTACTATCAAATATAATTCAACATCTATGTGGAAATTGTATTTCCAATACCATTAAAACATCCTTTGCAACTAACGTTTTTGTAAAACCAACTTGGAAATTATACCAATCGAGCAA
>CAZEEB010000310.1:0-2192 GCA_964511245.1 uncultured Paludibacter sp. | reverse complement strand
AGATAGCTTCAGGTGACTGGAGTTCAGACGTGTGCTCTTCCGATCTCTAGTAGATGTTGGGGTAGCAATACGTTTATCAAAAGGGAAAATTCGGTCATGAAGTGCCTGTGTATAGAATTTAGTATCGCCGGGGACATAGGTATTTTTATTTGCCATTTGCTGAACTCCGTAGTTGGCATTGAAACTAACTTTTATTTTGCCATCTTTTCCACTTTTGGTGGAAATGATTACTACACCATTGGCACCCCGTGCACCATAAATCGCAGTTGCTGAAGCATCTTTCAAAATATCTATTGATTCAATATCATTCGGATCAATGTTGGTTAAAGGGCTGGAAGCAGTTAGAGTTCCGTTATTACCCGAATTATAAGCCCCTTCTACCGGAAAACCGTCAATTACATATAAAGGAGCAGAACTGGCACTAATGGAGTTTGCACCACGAATTTGAATAGACATTCCTGCTCCCGGAGCATTATCAACTGCATTTACCATTACTCCGGCAGTTCTCCCTGATAGTGCTTGTTCTATAGATTGAGCACCTGAGGCTGAAATTTCTTTACTGCCAACTGAGGAAACTGCACCGGTCAGGTCACTCCGTTTCATATTACCATAACCAACGGCAACAACTTCCTGAAGATTTACAGTTGAAGATTCAAGTGTAATATTGATTATTGATTTTCCGGCAATTTCAACTTCCTGAGTCTTCATTCCGATAAAGGAAAATACCAAAACAGTAGCTTTTTCCGGAAGTTTAAGTGAGAATCGTCCATTGCCATCAGTTATGGTTCCGGATGCAATTCCTTTTACAGATACAGTAACTCCGGGGAGTGTTTCACCGGATTCATCTTTTACAGTCCCGTTAATTTGTTTGCTTTGAACCTGTTCGGGTGTAGGTTCATTCGGGTTCAGTACAGTTGAGTTTGTTGCCCAAAGTGGCATCGTTACTGCTGTTTGAATAATACAGGCGAGTATTATTCTTCGAATTGTGGTTCGATTTTTCATAAATATTTATTTGATTTAAAATTATGACAAAGATATTAATCCTTATCAAGAATCAAAGGGGACAAATAAAGATAATAGGGGGGTGGATTGGGTAAATGAACGTTAGACTGAATTTTTGTAATTTAAAATCTTGCAATTATTATACGTATTTTTATATATAATTGTTATCGAAATAATTCAAAAACGGACTCACCTCAATTTCAAGTCCGTTTTTTTGTTATAGTAAAAAAAACTTCAATATTATCCTTATGAATAGTTTTTAATTCTGCTTCTGGATAGGCATTTATAAAAGTTATAGGTTTTCGGAATTTGGCATCAGGATTCCATTTGAATTCATAAGCAGATAGTTTCCCGCTTCGTTCTTCCAAATAGTCAATCTCATTTTGTTGTTTGGTTCGTCAAAACCAGACGTTTGGAAATAGCATATTGTAATGCAGGTATTTATTTGATAGGCAATTGCCTGAAGCAATTTAATCAGTTTATCGGGCTTTTTAATTTGCTCTAATCGCAGAATATCTTTATACAAATAACCATTGGATAATTGTCGAAACCATTTCTTTTGCACCTTGCCGTGTTACTACTTCAGGATAATAACCATATATAAGTCGGTGAGGTATCAAACGCTTTTCTTCCAATAGTTTATGATGTTGTACCATTTCTCCAAACGACAATGGAAACATGTTAAACTCCCATTTCCTTCCGGTTTAGGGTTCATTCAAGTGATTAGCCAATTCAAAAGATGAGCTTCCGGTAACAATTAATTGATATTCGGGCATCATATCCGTGATTAACTTTAGTCGTAAACCAATATTGGCAATCTGCTGTGCCTCGTCTACAACAATAATCTTTTTACTACCGAATATGGCTTTGAATCGGGTTGCAGACATATCTTTAAATAGATTTTGAATGTCAGTCTCGTCTCCATTCAACCATAGAAGAGCATCGTTATCCTAAACATATTTTTAATCATAGGCGTTTTAACAACCTGACGAGCTCCTAAAATAATGATTGCCATGCCTGTAAACAGATTATTTTCTATTATGTTTGTAAGTGCTCTGTGTATCATAAGCTGAATATTTGCCGAAAATATAAGTTGAATTCTTTGAAAAACCAAACTAAATTATAGCTTTTGCGGATTTGAATCCTCAAAAGTTATAATTTCTGAATTTGAAAAGATCAATAGCAAAAAA
>CAZEEB010000309.1:0-2200 GCA_964511245.1 uncultured Paludibacter sp. | reverse complement strand
TAATTACATCAAATCCTTGACCATAAACCCCTATAGCTGAGGATTGAGATATAAATGCATTGGGATCAATTTCTTTAACAATACGGAATATTTTTACGGATTCATTTTTTCTGGCAATAACTGTTATGACCTTAACCGGTTCTTTTGAATACCATCCCATTCCGTCCAAAATTGTAACACCACGATGCACTTCAGTATTAATTCGGGTTGCAATTTGCTCGTATTCTTTTGAGAAAATGAAGAATTGAACCGATTGTCGGACACCATTTATAACCATATCTACCGAAATTGTTGAAACAGCAAGGGTTGTTAAGCCATACACAACTGTTTCGATACTACCAAATTTTAAAAAATAAGAAGAAGATATTATCAAAACATCGCAGTAAAGCAACACCCGACCTAAAGTAATATTTCGGTATTTATTTACCACTTTTGCAATAATATCAGTTCCACCCGAACTTCCGTTTGATAAAAATACAATACCAATTCCCGCGCCCATCAATAAGCCACCCAACACACATGCCATAAAGTTTTCGTCGGCATTTATAAATGTACCAAGTGGAGCTTGAGGTAAAAATGTGAAATATAATGTGATAAGTCCTACTCCATAAATTGTACGCAAACTAAACTTCCACCCAACAGTATTAACAGCAATAGCTAGTAAGACAAAATTTATAGCAAAAAAAGTAACCGAAATTGGTATTTCGGTAGCATAAAAAAGCAATGCACCAATACCGGTTACCCCACCACCGGTAATTTGGTGAGGCAGAAGTAAGCCTTTCCAAGCTCCGGCATAAAGCAATAAGCCGAAAGCAATGAAAAAATATTCCCTAATGTCAACCCAGGTATTTTTGGTTATTGATTTAAAATTCATTGTAGCATTATTATATTACAATATTTACTATTTTGCCCGGAACAACAATAATTTTCTTTGGAGTATTACCATCCAGTTGTTTAATAGTCTGTTCATTTGTCAATGCTGTTTTTTCAACATCCTCTTTACTCATATCGGCAGGCAATTCGAGCATAAAACGCACTT
This sequence comes from uncultured Paludibacter sp., assembly GCA_964511245.1. GTDB lineage: Bacteria > Bacteroidota > Bacteroidia > Bacteroidales > Paludibacteraceae > Paludibacter. The sequence goes on along the minus strand of CAZEEB010000309.1, from coordinate 1,161 downwards.
TTCCATTGAACGAAATCGGGTATTTCACTGAAGTTTCAGCCAGAAAAGCTTCGTTACAGATTGGGAATTGAGCATCACAAACTGTTCCTTCGTTGCCCAACACATGATAAAGTTCTTCAGCAATGTGTGGTGCAAATGGCGCAAGCAATATAGTCAATGGCTCAAGTATTGCCTTTTTGCTGCATTTAAGCGTAAACAGCTCATTTACACAAATCATAAACGCTGAAACTGATGTATTGTACGAGAAATTCTCTATATCAAACGTAATCTTTTTGATGGTTTTATGCAGTGTTTTCAATTCATCTGCACTCGGTTGCTCATCTGTCACTAAAAGATTCCCTTCTTTAAAAAACAAGCCCCACAACTTTTTCAGGAAACGGTGAACACCATCAATTCCGTTAGTATCCCAAGGTTTGGATTGTTCCAATGGTCCAAGAAACATTTCGTACAAACGAAGCGTGTCAGCACCATATTTTTCGACAATATCGTCCGGATTTACTACGTTATACATCGATTTCGACATTTTTTCAACTGCCCAACCGCAATGATATTTTCCATCTTCCAAAATGAATTCGGCTGTTTTATATTCCGGAATCCAGTTTTTAAATTTTTCTGTATCCAAAATGTCATTTGAAACTATATTTACATCAACATGTAGTTGTGTAGTATCATATTTATCTTTCAAATTAAGCGAAACAAAGGTATTGCTATCTTTAATCCGATACACAAAATTACTTCGTCCCTGAATCATTCCTTGGTTTATTAGTTTTTTGAATGGCTCTTCTTCACATACAATACCTAAGTCGAATAAAAATTTATTCCAAAACCGACTGTAAATAAGGTGCCCCGTAGCATGTTCCGTTCCACCAATATACAAATCCACATTTCGCCAATAGTCATTTGCATTTTTACTTAGCAATTCTTTATCGTTTTTAGGATCCATATAACGTAAATAGTATGCCGACGATCCTGCAAAACCAGGCATTGTACAAAGTTCCAATGGAAAATAATCATCTGTTTTCCAGTTTTTGGCACGTCCCAGAGGTGGTTCGCCTTTTTCGGTTGGAAGAAATTTATCTACATCCGGTAATTCAAGCGGAAGTTTGCTTTCGTCAAGCATATATGGCATTCCTTCTTTGTAGTAAACCGGAAATGGTTCGC
>CAZEEB010000308.1:0-2208 GCA_964511245.1 uncultured Paludibacter sp. | reverse complement strand
GCATCCATGCCAAAATGGTCTTTATTCAGAACTTTCTGTGCATTTTTGAGGTTGAAATTATCTTTTGTATATTCGTTCCATGGCAGATTAAGCATGGTTTCGATATAATTGAGCTGCGTGGAATAATCGGGCGAATGCTGACTCATGCGTTCCAGTTTCTTCAGCTCTTTATCAAATATCTTTGCTGTGGCTTCGTTCCATTTCTTTACAGCTGCCCGTTCTCTGAAATCGGCAACATCCTGCTCCATCGACACACCACCCAATTCATTTTGAATGGTTTTCATCTGTTGTTGCAGAAAATATTCGCGCTGTTGCTGGTCAATCCCTTCTTTGGCTTTATTTTGAATGGACATTTTAATTTCGAGCAATTGCGATTCTTTGTTCAGCAATTCGAGTAATTGATACCCACGCTCCATAATTTCATCAATTTCCAACAAGCGTTGTTTCTCAATTACATTCAAACCAAAATTTACACATACATAATTAATCAGAAAAATTGGATTTTCGATATTCCGTATTGCAAAAGCCATTTCGGGCGAAATTGCACCCGATTCATTTATGATGTTAATTGCCAAATCTTTGATTGACGAAACTAATGCTAAAAAATTACGGTCTGTGATTTCGGGAAAAACATCATCCACCAAACTAACTTTAGCTTTCATAAAAGGCTTCATGGTTTCAAGCTCGCCTAACTTAAACCGACGCTTACCTTCGAGAATTACAGTTGTGGAATTGTCGGGCATTTCCAGAATTCGCACTACGCTTGCCACAGTTCCCATCGGGTAAAGCTGATCGATGGTTGGGTCATCCAGTTTTTTATCGGTTTGCGAACAAACGCCTATCAACAAATCATTTTCTTGAGCAGCCCTCACTAATTTTAGGGATTTCGAACGAGCCACTGATACCGGAAGCAATACGCCGGGATAAAGAACCATGTTACGAAGTGGAAGAATAGGAAGTATATCGCCGGAAATTACATTCAATTCGTACGATCGTTCATCAAGTGAAATAATGGGAAACATTTCGGACGAACCCATATCTTCGGAAAACATATTATCAAACGGATTGCTCATACTTTGAAATATTAGTTGCCATTATGGCATATTTTAAAAGTGAAATTAAATATTGAAACTTATCAGGAAAAGCTAATTCAATTATTTTCAAATATTTAGCTTTTCAAAAAATAATCATACTCAAAAAGTTTCAATTGCTGTGCCAAAAACAAAAATGGCAAATTACAGGTCGGATTGATTCTTGAAATTCTGCCCAAAAGCTTTTGAAGTCATTTCGTCAACTTGCACACTCCATACTTTTACATTTGCCAAAGCGGGTTTGGAATATTTAAACGGTCGGTCGGTATAATTTTTCATCAGCACATTCAGTTTTGTTTCTTTTTCATCGAGGTCATCAATAAACCTCACAACACCTTTACAAAGCACGCTTTTTGACAACATGCTATAGCTACAAGCCACATCGGGATGCTGATAAACCAATTTATGTTCATGCGAAAAAGTGATACAAACACGATTATTTAAGGCAAGTGCATTCAAATGTTTGCCTTCAGGCGCTGAATGTAGAATAATTTCGCGGTTGGCATAGCCAAAATTCATTGGTATAACATACGGACTTCCATCCGTTTCGACCATACCCACATAGCATACATTACACTGATTTATAATGCTCTCTATTTCATTTATATCGGTTATAAATATTGTTCTCATTTGCTGATTTTTTAGAAGTACAAAAGTAACCGAAAAAAACGATTGAGCAAAAAAGAAATAAGCTAAATATCGCAAATTATATTTTAACAATTTACTGACAGCTATTTTCTTACGCATTATATCATTTGATTTACTAAATTCAATAAATTTACAGAAAATCTAAAAACTGTAAAGATATTGACTTCACTGGATTTATTGAATAAAAAAAGCTGCAACCCATTGAGGATTACAGCTTTTGATATATTAACTGTCAACTTTGAACTGTCAACTGACAACTATGCTTGTGGTTTTTCTTCGCGTGGAGGACGTGGCATCAACGCTTTGCGTGACAATTTGAATTTACCTGTTTTCTGATCGATTTCCAGCAATTTCACATCAATCATATCGCCTTCTTTGATACCGGCCTGATCCATGGTTTCAATGCGTTTCCAGTCGATTTCAGAAATATGAAGCAAACCTTCTTTGCCCGGCATAAATTCAACGAATG
>CAZEEB010000307.1:0-2216 GCA_964511245.1 uncultured Paludibacter sp. | reverse complement strand
CAAGAAATTGTATGAGGCTTTTTTATTGGTAAATGGTTGGATTTTTTATGTGTTTTAGATTGTATCAGTGAAATCTGCTGAGGGCTTGTTATTTTCAATTGGCAAATAATGTTGTAGGGGAATAGCGATTCTTTTTTTATCACAAAGTTTCATATACAGAAGCAATTTCTTTACCTATACTTTCGTAACCAAATCGGTTTCTCACAGTATCTGCTATTTGCTTTCTGTCGAAATCGGCTTGAATGATTTTCTGAATCCCGGATACCCAATCAGCAACTTCGTTCTGGCATAAAACTCCATTACTACTGTCTATCAATTCAGGCAATCCACCAACCTTAGAACATATTACAGGCGTACCGGTCATTAAAGCTTCAACAATTACCACACCAAAAGTTTCAATCGTGCTGGCATGAACAAAAAAATCAGTCTTATGCAGAACAACTGCGATCTGTTTCTTAGTCTGATAACCAATAAAATCTGCCGTTAAATCAAGTTGTTTACAAAGGTTTTTCAGTTCCGTTATACGATTTCCACCGCCAACCATTGTCAGTCGTATTTTTTTTGTAGTCATTTTCTGAACTGCAGCCAACGCTTCAATAAAAAGTTCCGGTTTTTTATCCGGTTTCCGTTTAGTTGCCCAGGTGGCAACCGCGCAAAAATTAATTTCGACTTCGTGCAGTTTTTTTTCTTTATAGTCAAATGTTTCTGAGCTGATTACATTTGATATTACCTTCAATCTATCCGAACTTAAGTTGGGTAATAACCCTAGCATATTTTCCTTCAGAAATTGTGAAACAGGCAAAATCCGGCAGGCTCTTTTGTAAGAATTTCGGGCTAGAGAAGACAAATATGGTTTTTTGAGCAATCCATCAATTTTGCTCCAATGTTCGGTAATTATGTGCGGTTTCTCAAGTTTCTTTGCGAAATAATCTCCAATAATTCCTGCAGGAAAAATCACATTGGAATGAATGATATCAGGCGAAAAAAAAGCTTCGATTGAGTTTTTGTAATACTTATAGGCAATACGGTTTTGAAGTGGAACCAAATGATAAATTATATCACGAAAACGGGAATGAATAATAATTTCAAACGTTTTGATACCTGATTCATCAATATATTCCCGATGAGAAACCTTAATATAAGGTTTAGCTCTTAAAACAACCACAGCCAATACCCGAATATCCGTTGTAGTTGTTTTAATGGCTCGTGCATGTTCCTTCACAAATATACCGTAATGTGGGTTTTCTTTTGTTGGATACCATGAACTTATAAACAATACTTTCATTTTCGAAGTAATTTTAAATTTTTAACCAATCCTCGGGTATTAAATCATAAGTAGATTCAGTATACTCCTCATTTTTAAACCATTGCTTGGGAGTTATTATTATTTTAGAACTGTTTTGATTTAGCCATGCTCCCCACCAACTGAACGAACTATTGGCACAAATATTATGTTTGCAATGGCTCATCAATATCATGTCCATATATGACCTGTCAGCCTTATTATGAGTTAATATTGTCTTATCGATATTTAGTGCTGCAAAGTTTTCAGAAGCCCAGTTGTAATCGTTGCTAAAAATGTAGAATTTAGGATTTAAAACTTTTTCAGTTATCAAATTAATAGCTTGTTGATAATAATTCATTTCCAACAACTTAAAAGGACTATTGTGATAGTCACCCCGGCGAATATGAATAGATACTGCATTTTCTGTACCCATTTGACAAATCAGTTTTTTGTTTTGCTCATCAGGCTTATTCTTCAATGTAAAAGCCTGTATAAGTTCTGATTTCACATTCTGAAAGTACTTTTCTGTTTGAAAATAACCATAAACATAACTATTTTTTTTTACTTGTTCAATTTTAGGTTCAAACAAAAATTTCTGTTTCTCGAAATAATAATGATTAGCTTTTATTAAACGTAAAATCTTGTATTTCAATAGGTCAATATTGTTGCAACTCCATAAATTTGGTACAAAATCACGAACTTCTGTTAAATTCGCTGTTTTTTCAGTGATGTTAAATATGTCTAGTTCAAAGTCACGAACCGTAAAATTCTCCCGTAATGATTTATCAGCAAGAAAAGAAATATCCAACTTCAATTCTACTCCAAGTTTTGAAGCTAAAGCTTTTCCACAAGCGTATTGAAACATCTGATTTCCTAATCCACCAAATATACTGATTATAATCATACTTATTGTTTTATTTCCCCTTAATTA
>CAZEEB010000306.1:0-2221 GCA_964511245.1 uncultured Paludibacter sp. | reverse complement strand
CTGATTCATTATTGACTTCATTCAAAAGTTCAATAACACAAAGTCAGACATTAAACCCGTATATTTCAATGACTTCTGTAAAATTAAATCTCGGTTTTGAATACTACATATTGAAAAACAATCTGAGTTTGGGATTAGTATCTCATTCTAAACTATTTAAAGGCATATTAACCGAGGAAATCACTAGTTCTATCAATGCAAAACCTAACGAATGGATTAATGCAACATTGAGTTACTCATTATTTAATGGAATGTTTAGTACTTTTGGAGCTGCATTTGGCATCCGTACCGGAATAATTCATTGGTTTGCCGCCGCCGATTATATCCCATCACAAAAAACAACTTTAGCACTCTCCGATTTAGGGATTAATTTTTCAAGCATTTCAATACCAATACCTTATAATTCAAAATTATTAAATTTCTCATGTGGAATGAATATCGTATTTGATAGACCTGAGATGATAGAAAGGAAAAGTATTGAAAATAAAATCCGGAAATTCGAAGGATTACGAAATACAAATCCATTTTCGAAATTCAATACAAACATAAATAAAAAAACAAGTTCAAGTACAACATCCAAAATTAAAAGTAAGTCTACAGGACTTCATAAATCAATAAATAACAATGATTGTAATTGTGAGTGGGATAAATAAGTAGTTGGAATTATTTAATATCGTAAATTAAAGCCAATTCTATTTACTAAACGCAAAAGAGCAAATTAGCTATGACGCAAAGTTAATATTATCTTTGCAGCTTTGTTTCTTAGCAACTTAGCGTTCAAAATACGACATTATATTGTTCTCATTACTTATATGTTCTTAGTCTTTTTTTCATTTCAAAACTACTATGAACAATGTGACTAAAAACATATCAATAATAATTCGCATTTACTTAAAAGGTATTTTTTTGATAAAAAAGTAGAAATTAAACAAAAAACACTTACCTTTGAAAATTCAAAAATTTGAAAATTATTTTCATTTACAGAATCCTTAATTTTTGAACTTTAAATTCAAGTAATTATGAATATTTTAAAAAATAAAAAAATTATATTTTCTTGTTTAACTGCCCTTTTGCTAATCAATTCATGCACGAATGATATTAATTTACTTTCCATTTCAACCGATGCAAAAATTGACCAATCCCTTGTATTGCCGGTTGCAGAGGCAAAACTGACAATCAACGATATAATTACAAAATTGGGTTTACCAAGTGGTATTGATACTTTAAATAACGAAATTAGTTATTTGAATACAACGAATGCTGAGTTTTTATTTAAACCATTTAATATCGCTGACTCGCTCAAACCCTTCGTTAAAACCCTTGCTCCAATAAGTTCTATGGTTGTTTTTCCGGCCGGAGTGCCTATTGATATTCCTGCTGTTGACGATGCGCTGAGTCTGGGATTAAATCACAATGTGATTAAGCAACGCGTTGATTTAGCAAAAATGGCATCATCGGTATTGAATGTGACCATCAACGTTTCGCCCGATTTAGCATCAATTCCGGCTTCCGATTTAAAAATTGAATTTATTTTTCCACAAGATAAACTGAAATTTGATTCTGGTATAACACCCTCATTTACACCGAAAATGTATGGTCAATCTGGTCAGTTATCACTTGGTAGTTACAGCATTTTTGCCAATGGTACTACTACGATTCCATTAAAAATTAAAGCATCAATTAAAGCTCAGATTAGTCCATTAACATTAGGCCCTGCCTCAAAAATATATGTGAATATGACTTTTGCCAATATCGTTTTGTCCGAAGCATGGGGCTTATTTAATATGGAAGTTGAAGAAAGCAATACGATACAACTCCCTTTTAAAATTGAAGATTATTTAACACCCGGTAGTTTTATAAGGCTCGAAAATCCAACAATAGATATTTCGACTACAACTAATATTGGAGCTGACTTAATTTTTAATATTGATTATATTAAAACCTATAATCAAAATAATCCGGCAAAAACATTTTCAGCCTGGTTTAACAATCACAGCTCAAACTCACTGGCATTAAATATAAACGGGCCAACTATAATTGGTCAATCAAGCACAATTCAATTGCCTCAATTCAATAAATCGAATGGTGAAATTGACCAGTTATTTGATACAAAACCTTATCCAAATAAGATTGATTATAAGTATTCAATACTTAGTAATACTTCGAGTTTGCGTGCTCAAAACTTTATAACTGCCGACAGCAAAGTGAAATTTGAAATAAA
>CAZEEB010000305.1:0-2238 GCA_964511245.1 uncultured Paludibacter sp. | reverse complement strand
ACTGGGTTGGTGGTGTTCAAGTTCTACAAAACATGGCGCACCGGTTGTAACTTTATCGGTTATTGTCAAAATGTAATGCTCACCATACCAAGAAATGCTTTCAACACTCACTTCGGCACCCGAGATATACTCTTCTATGATAGCCTTTCCGCTAAATGATTCGTTTTTGGCACGTGCAACCGCTACCTGCAAATCATCTTTGTTGACAATTTTTTTTACGCCTCTACTTCCAGAGCGGTCAGTAGGCTTTACAATGACCGGAAAGTTTAAATCATCAACTGAAAAACCTTCGTCGGAAACAACAAATTTAGGTGAAGATACACCGAATTCAGCAAACCGTTTACGCATTTTGTATTTGTCGGTACACACCAATGAATCGGCAAAAAGATTGCCGGTTAATCCCATTCTACTCGAAACAAAATTAACTGTTGGAACTGCCACATCGGAGGCTATGCTTACAATTCCATCAATATCTACCGTTTCACAAATTTCCAGAATCTGTTCTTTTTCTTGAATAGAAATTGGATAAAAAAAATCAACTACCGATTTGCATACAGCACCTTCTTCCCACGCAAAACAATGCGTTTCTAAACCCATTTCTTTGGCTTTCAATGCCAAGGGCAATTGCAAGTAACTTGCACCAATGATAGCTAGTTTTTTCATATCAATATTTTACAGTTACAATTGTGCCCAAAATTATAAGAACCAATCCTATAACTTTACCAATTGTAAAAGTTTCATTCAGAAACCAAACGCCTAACAGAAATACGATGGCTGGTGCCAAACTCATAAAAGGGTATGCTTCAGTTATTTGAAACTTGGTCATTGCTATCGACCAGCAAACAGAAGCGATAAATGCCGACAAGAACCCTGAAAAAATAAATGGGTCGAACAAAAATTTGGTATACGAAACCACCATGTCCCAAATACCAGATTGAGGCATAGACCAATGAAGCTTTGTAATTCTCCATTTCAGTATCATTTGACCATAAACTGTGAAGAAAAGGGTAGCAAAAATATATAAATACCTCATAATTAGAAATTGAACCAATTTAGTACAGGTTTATAAACTAAGTTTTTCTAGCCAAAGCTAACTTAAAGTCTGAATCGGATAGATTTCAGGCATTTACGGGTTTGTTTAGTTAAACAGTATCCATAAATGACCGCTGAACCTTATTAAACACCACAATGCCAATGGCAAGAAGAACCACCATAAATCCGAAACTATAACCCAATTGTCCCCAACTGAATGTGCCGGTTCCCATGGTGCCATATTTGAAGGTTTCTACCAGCGAAGTAACCGGATTGAGTGCCATAATCCACTGACGCTTTGGCGACATGGTGCTGAGTGGATAAATAATTGGTGTGGCATACATCCAAAGTTGAACAATAAATGTAAAAAGTATTGTTAAATCGCGATATTTGGTTGTCATTGACGATATAATGATTCCAAAACCAAGCGATAAACCGGCAAGCATAATGATAATGACCGGCAACAGTAAAATATAAGCGTTTGGAGTTATATGCGCACCCATTAGAATATAATAAATATACACAGCAACAAACAGTAGAAACTGAATGCCCATGCGTACAAGACCTGAAGCCACAGTGGAAAGTGGAACGATTAAGCGGGGAAAATATACTTTACCGAAAATGGCCTGATTGGTAGTAAAGGTAGAAGAGGTTTTATTTAAACAATCGGCAAAATACTGCCAACAAACAATACCTGCCATATAAAACATGGGCTGTGGAAGTCCATCAGTAGGTATTTTGGCAATGCCACCAAACACCACCATATACATGATGGTGGTGATAAATGGTTGAATAAAGAACCATGCCGGACCGAGTATGGTTTGTTTGTACTGAGTAATAATGTCGCGCTTTACAAACATTGAAAACAAATCGCGGTATTGCCAAATCTCTTTAAAATCAACTTCAAACAACTTGTTTTTCGGTTTAATGTCGGTATTATACTCCATAAGACTGTAAATTTAGTGGTGAATTTAATGCTGATAATTTAAAATAAAAGTGATACAAAAGTACTCAATTTTTTAATGCTAACAAGACGTTTAACGGCTTATGTACACAATTCGTTGAAAAAAGAAAGGCTGCACTAGTTAAGTACAGCCTTTCAATCTATAGTAATTTACGTAAATTTAGTTTACAGATACTTTTCTGGTAGCACCGTCAACACGTAATACATACAAACCTTTGTTCAATGTTTGTGAATTAAATGTT
>CAZEEB010000304.1:0-2247 GCA_964511245.1 uncultured Paludibacter sp. | reverse complement strand
CCTTGTCCTATCGGCTTTTTATAAGCATATTGGAGATGAAAAGCAGTTGTTGTAAACAAGCCTGCATTGTCATTCAAAATACGAAAGCCAATTCCATGCAACGTGTTATTAATTTTTAAAGGCGAATTGATGCCGAAAACGGTAGTTTGTGGACCGGCATTTTGAGTGCTATCCATTCCCGTTTTTTCAAATCGTATTTGCAAAGTACCTTCAATTCTATTGCTTTCACCTACCGCTGCAGGGTTAAAAGCAGAAATATTAAACATGTACTGACTTAATTGCGAATCATATTGTGAATATATAAAACCTATGCTTATGAGTAATAAAAATAAACTTAAAACTACTTTTTTCATAGGAACTTATTCGTAATATTTCGCTCACAACCGCCGTTTTTTTAATTTTAAATCAGATTGTGCTTTTTATCAAACTACAAATCTTTGAAAAAATTGTTTCACTTAACATTTTTATTTGATTTCAAATAGCTAAAACCTTAAACTATTCTGCAATTAAGTTAAACGATTAAACATTTTAAAATGATACAATTTCAATACTCTTCTTCGTTGAAAAAAAAGTCTTCTTTACTCGGATAATCAGGCCAGATATCTTCAATACATTCATAAATCTCACCTTCATCCTCTATCTCCTGTAAATTTTCTATCACTTCCAATGGTGATCCGGAACGCATTGCATAATCAATCAATTCATCCTTTGTTGCCGGCCAGGGAGCATCCTCAATTTTAGAAGCTAATTCTAATGTCCAATACATAATCAGCTTGAATTTTAATAGTAACTAATTTAAATATAAAATCTTTTTAATTTTGTGCAAAAATAAGAATTTTTTTTATTAATCATGCCTTTTTCCAATAAATTTCTTCACAATTTGCGTTCAATGTCAATGAGCGTGATAAAGCAAAAAAGTAATCGGATAATCGGTTAATGTATATAATAATCAGATTATCAACCGGATATATATTGTTTACATCATGCAGTCGGCGTTCAGCGCGCCTCGAAATTGTTCGGCAAATATGGCATAATGCACCGGAAGCTGAACCTCCGGGAAGTACAAACGAGCTTAATTCAGGTAATGATGCATCGATTTTGTCTATCTCATTTTCAATTTGATCGATAATTGCTGATTTAAAAATTGAAACTTCAAGCAATTGAACTTTCTCTGTGTCGGTAGCCAGATACGAACCTATTTTAAATAAATTATGTTGAATTCCTCGTAAAAAATCAAAATCCGGTTTAGGTATTTTATTTGTTGTTAATAATCCTACAAATGAATTTAACTCATCCACTGTGCCGTAGGCTTCTATTCTAATGTCGTTTTTTGGAACTCGGGTGCCACCAATAAGTCCGGTTTCACCTTTATCGCCTGTTTTGGTATATAATTTCATGCTTAGTTTTTTTTCTAATAACGTATTTTATAATGCTTTTTGTTTAACTCGGGTTTAAAAAAAACAATTCCAATGTCAAATAAATCGAACGTGGCAGTTACACACCAATGATTTTTAACCATATTCCATGCTTTTTTCATGTCATCCGACCAATAAATATCATCCATCACAAGTATTGAGTTTTCATTTATTTTTGGCAGGCATTTTTCAAAATAAATATAGGCTTCGGGCAACTTGTGATTGGCATCTATAAATACGAAATCAAGTGTTTTAAAACCGTCAATTACTTGAGTCAATCTTTTATTTATATCATCGCATACAATTTCGATATTGGATAAGTTCAACATGTCAAAATTTTGTTGTGCAACGGCAGCAATATTCTTGCTCCCTTCGATGCTAACGCACTTTATGTTGGTTGAAGAGCCCGCAAGATATGCCGTAGTAATGCCAAGTGAAGTGCCTAATTCCAATACATTTTTTGCCTTAATTCTATGAATAATTTTAAAAAAAAGTTGTCCATATTTTGGCTCTTTTAATGAGCCTTTTGCTATTTTTGCTAGCGTTTGTGTTCTGTTTTTACCAGTGCCAAAATCATCGATTTTTATTGGCTGATAGTCTTTTAGTAAATTCTGACGCACAGCCTCAATATCATTAAACAGATAATACTGGTTTTTATCATCCAAAATATACTTTATAAAATGAAATAAATAGGGCGAATGTACTCCAAAGCCACCGCTATGGCGAGCCGAAATAAAATGCATTATATAGTTGACTATAAACTTAATTTGCTTCATCGAATTACAAATATACACAAACTTAATGAAAATGCCAACTTTATAAGAAGTTAAAA
>CAZEEB010000303.1:0-2255 GCA_964511245.1 uncultured Paludibacter sp. | reverse complement strand
AAAAATCTTAGAGTTCTATATTTCGAATTGGATTATCTATCTTTGTAGCCAAATTTTAGAAGATTAGAAATGAAACGAAACGATATAGAAATAATGGCTCCGGCCGGTTCGTGGGAGAGCCTTTGGGCAGCCATCAAAGCTGGTGCCGATTCAGTGTATTTTGGCATTGAAAAGCTAAATATGCGCAGCAAGTCGAGCAGTAATTTTACAACAGACGACTTGCGCAAAATTGTAAGTATTTGTAACGAAAATAAGCTAAAAAGTTACCTGACAGTAAATACCATTTTATATGATAACGATTTGAAATTGATGCGTGAAATCATTGATGTGGCTAAAGAATCAGGGGTTTCGGCAGTTATTTGTGCTGATGTGGCTGCATTGATGTATGCCAACTCAATAGGAGTGGAGGTTCATCTTTCTACCCAACTCAATATCTCCAACGTGGAAGCATTAAAGTTTTATGCACAATTTGCCGATGTGGTTGTACTGGCGCGAGAATTGAATATGGAGCAGGTAGCTGAAATTTACCATGCCATTGAAAAAGATAATATACGGGGCAAAAATGGAGAATTGATTCGCATCGAAATGTTTTGCCACGGTGCCTTGTGCATGGCGGTTTCGGGTAAATGCTACCTGAGTTTACACGAGAAAAACGTATCGGCAAATCGCGGTGCCTGCAATCAGATTTGCCGGCGCGGTTATACCGTAAAAGACAAAGATTCAGAAATTGAACTGGATATTGAAAACGAATACATTATGTCGCCTAAAGACCTGAAAACCATCGGATTTGTAGACGAAATGCTGAAAGCTGGAGTGAGGGTCTTCAAAATAGAGGGTAGGGCGCGTGGAGCGGAATACGTTAAAGCGGTAGTTGCTTGTTACAACGAAGCCATTGAATCAGTTCTAAACGGTACGTTTTCTGACTCAAAAGTGACCGAGTGGGATATTCGGCTTAGCAAAGTGTTTAATCGTGGATTTTGGAATGGCTATTACCTTGGACAACGACTTGGCGAATGGAGCAAGAATTACGGTTCGGAAGCCACGCATAAAAAAATATATGTGGGAAAATGTACCAACTTCTTCCAAAAATTGGGTGTTGCAGAGTTTCTGCTCGAAGCTCAGTACCTTGAAGTAGGCGATGAAATACTGATTACAGGCGAAACGACAGGGGCTTACGAAGATATTTTAACTGAAATTAGAGTTAATCTATTAGCTGTTGATAAAGTTGAAAAAGGAACTTATTTTTCTATAAAAACGAATGAATTGATAAGGCGAAATGACAAAATTTTTAAAATAATTAAAAATTAATTTGCAAATATAATCTCATTAATGTCTCATTATCAGCATATTTTATAGTTGAAATATTCTGTTTCCCCAAATTAAATATAGAAGTAAAACCAACTGTAAGAAACGAAAGTTCAAGTTCTGACCCAAACTCTGGTAAATCTGATATCCCATCCTGAGTATACGATAATTCGTTTCTAATTAATAGTGAAAGTAATAGTAAATTTGATTGTTTATAAATTAGTTGCACTAAAGGAATATCAACTTTGGTTTTAAAAAAAACAGAATTACCAATTTGATAATTTCCTAATCTAAATCCGGATTGTAATTCTATATTAGGCTTATTAAGGGTACTATTTTCAGATTCTATCAAAAATTGCTTAATCACTGAAGGAGAAATAAAAAACAGAGGTTCAATGCCACCTGTTAATACGTTGTCCTCGCCATGATTATTATGAATTAATTCATGATATCCTCCTTTACCATCAATACCACCTTGCAAATATAATGATAATGGAAAAATGGCTGTTTTTTTATTATTTATTCCAAAACCACCTCCAAGTGATAAATAGCATTTGTAATCTTTCAAATAATATTGATATTGAAAGTTAAGATATGAAATTTCAACAAAATTTTGTGGAATAATACTTCTACTGCCTAGTTGATAAGCATTACTCCATAGATATTGGGTATATAAATCAGATCTTAATTGTAAATCAAAAAAATTTGGAGAGTTTTTGTTTTTAATTCTTGTAAAAACACTCATTCCAAGAGTATATCCATCGTCGTTAGTACGAGGAGTAAAAATGGGATTATAATCATTTATCATTTCTACTCTACAAAATGAATGATTAATGTAAGTATAGTTTCCTAATTCAGTAATATCTTCTGTAATTTTAAAATGTTGAGCAGTAGTAAGTAAAGAGTAAAGAAAGAAAAAAATAACTAAAAAAAATCTCATAAATTAAACT
>CAZEEB010000302.1:0-2255 GCA_964511245.1 uncultured Paludibacter sp. | reverse complement strand
TCTTCGTACTTTGTCCTCTCAATGGCAGACCGATACGGTGACGTACTCCACGGTAACAACCGATATCCATCAAACGTTTGATGTTCAATTGTACTTCCGAACGAAGATCGCCTTCTACTTTGTATCCGGCGCCAATGATTTCACGGATTTTAGCTGCTTGGTCGTCAGTCCAATCCTTTACTTTGATGTCTACATCAACACCAGCGGATTCTAAAATCTTTTTTGCATTACTGCGACCTATTCCGTAGATATAAGTCAATCCAACTTCCCCACGTTTGTTTTGGGGTAAATCTACTCCGACAATTCTTATAGCCATAAACTATTTTTTCTTAAAAATAAATTAATTACCCCTGACGTTGTTTAAACTTCGGGTTTTTTTTGTTGATAACATACAAGCGACCTTTTCTACGTACAATCTTGCAATCGTCCGTGCGCTTTTTTACTGATGCTCTTACTTTCATAATGATTATAAGCCCCCTAAATCCCCCAAGGGGGACTTACCAACTATCTGGAGCCATTTAAATAGTTGGGATATTATTTAATTTTTTATTTATTACTAAATTTACTATCTCTTAAGCCTCTTCTTTGGGGAGGTTGGAGGGGCTTTATTATTTGTATCTAAATGAGATTCTGCCCTTTGACAAATCGTAAGGCGACATTTCAACTTTTACTTTATCGCCGGGTAAAATTTTGATATAATGCATACGCATTTTACCGGAAATATGAGCCGTAATCACGTGACCGTTTTCCAACTCTACACGAAACATGGCATTCGATAATGCTTCGATTATCTTTCCATCTTGTTCAATTGCTGTTTGCTTGGCCATTTTTTTAATTTACAATTTACAATTTTTAATTTACAATTGAAAGTTCATATTTGTTTCTCGTAACTCGTAACTACCAACTCGTAACTATTTAAATTGCTTTGTTGCCTAAAACTTGTTCTATAAATTCAAAACTCGATAAAATGTCAGCTTTTCCTCGTCTGATGGCAATTGAATGCTCAAAATGAGCTGATGGTTTACGATCAACTGTTCGGGTTGTCCATCCGTCTTTTTCTAAAACCAAATTTCGACTCCCCATATTAATCATTGGTTCAATTGCAATAGTCATTCCTGATTTTAGCATAATTCCATTGCCTTTTCGTCCGTAATTAGGCACTTCAGGAGCTTCATGTAAGTTGCGTCCTACTCCATGTCCAATCATTTCACGAACCACGCTGTAACCGCGCTCTTCACAATAGGATTGAATTGCATTGCCAACATCACCTAATCTTCTTCCTTCTTGAGCCATCTCTATAGCTTTGTAAAGTGATTCTTTGGTAGCTCGAAGTAACTCCAGTGTTTCATGTTTTACATTGCCTACACAAAAAGTGTAAGCTGAATCACCGTGAAAACCATTTTTGTAAACTCCGCAATCAACCGAAATTATATCACCATCTTTTAATATTGTATTTTCAGAAGGTATTCCGTGAACAACTTGTTCGTTTACAGATGTACAAATTGATTTTGGATAGCCGCTGTAACCTAGAAAACCAGGTACAGCACCATTATCTTTTATAAATTCGTATGCTACTTTATCAAGTTGTTCGGTGCTAACGCCCGGTTGAATCAGTTTCGCAAGTTCAGCTAACGTTTTAGCTACAATTTGATTACTGATGCGAAGCAATTCAATTTCTTCGTCAGACTTCAAAAATATCATTTGCCTTTTATATTAATAAGCCGAAGCACCACCGGTACGACCTTTGATGCGACCAGATTTCAATAAACCATCGTAATGTCTCATCAACAAGTGACTTTCAATTTGTTGAAGTGTATCAAGTACAACGCCAACTAAAATCAACAACGATGTTCCACCAAAGAAAGCCGCAAATTCCTGATTAATTCCCATTATACGTGCAAATGCAGGCATTATAGCCACAATGGCTAAGAATATTGAACCAGGTAAAGTAATGCGCGACATGATTAAATCAAGGTATTCGGAAGTTCTTTTTCCAGGTTTGATGCCGGGAATAAAACCATTATTACGTTTCATTTCTTCAGCCATTTGAGTTGGATTTATTGTGATAGCTGTATAAAAATACGTAAAAATAACAATCATTAAACCAAAAACAAAATTATACCAAAATCCGGTATTATCCATGAATGCACCTACAAATCCACGCATTGATTCAGATTTAGAGAAACCTACCAATGTAATAGGGATAAACATAATTGCCTGAGCAAAAATGATTGGCATTACACCGGCAGCATTAA
>CAZEEB010000301.1:0-2271 GCA_964511245.1 uncultured Paludibacter sp. | reverse complement strand
GAATATTAATCCATAACACCAAAGAAATGGTGTATTATATTATTCCAAATACTTATCATTCAATATTTGTAAGTACTTATAACTCTTCAAAAAGTTAAATCGAACCGTCGGATTAACTAAAACCAAAACGAAATCACAAAAACGAACCGTCAGATTAACATATTTCGTTTTTCAAACAGCAAATTTGACGGTCAGATTAACACAATTGGTTTTGAATATAGTTAATATGACGGTCAGATTAGCACAAATCGTTTTGGATATAGTTAATATGATGGTCAGATTAACACAATTCATTTTGGATATAGTTAATTTGACCGTCAGATTAGCTGTTTTCATTTTTGTTTTAGTTAATATGACGATTAAAATTAGCTAAATCAATACAATTTAGCTCCTATTGATAAGCAATTTATCTCCTCCGGCATTTAGTTTAATGAAAACAACCCAACGAATGGATTGTAATAATTTTATGTATATTTGCAAATCATTAAATTTCAGAAAAATGGATATCGAAACCAGCTATTTAGAGCGTTGTGTAAGCACTTTGGAAAAAGCGAATGGACTTTTAGAGACCGTTCAACCCGAAAATATTGAATTTGATTGCCATCAATAAGCAAAACAACTAAAATTATGCTACTTCGTGAAAAAGACAAGCAGTTACTAATTCAACTTTTTAGCCGCATAGAACAGCCCGTTGAAGTGTTAGCTTACGGAAGCAGGGTAAATAATACGGCACACGAAGCCAGTGATTTGAACTTGGTAATTCGTTCCAAAAATGCTAAGCCAATTAGCAAAAATGTATATGCCGATTTACAAGAACAAATAAAACAAAGCAATATTCCAATTTTGGTTGAATTAAGAGACTGGACTACTTTAGCTGCAAGTTTTCACAAACAAATTGAAAAAAATTGCGAGATAATCTACTCCAACATCAATTAAAAAATTACTTAAAAACAAACTATATCGAATAAAACAATTTTCAACATACTAAAATAGCATTCTGCTATTGTTCGCGCCCTCTGAAACCTCGTAAATTTCTTAAAGCGAACACAAGATTGAATAAGTCAGCAAAATGCTCACGCCAACCGGCGTGGGCTTTTGACTTATCATCTTGTGTGGCCTTTACGAGGGGCTAGAGGGCGGGTAAAGATTTAGTCCACGCTTTTTTTGTGGGCAAATTCTTACCTGCTCAGTAGTTCAGAATCCCAACGAACTACATAATGGCAAGAAAAGCACAAACTGAAGATCTTCACAATGCAAAAGCAGGGAAAAAAGATGAGTTTTACACCCAACTATCTGATATAGAAAAGGAATTAAGACATTACAAAGAACATTTCAAAGACAAGGTGGTGTTTTGTAACTGTGATGACCCTCGTGTTAGTAATTTCTTTCATTATTTCTCGTACAATTTTGAAAATTTAGGACTAAAAAAACTAATCACAACCTGTTACAAAAATCAAAATATGGATTTGTTCAGCGAACACAAATCGGAAAAAGCCATTTACCTTGAATACACCGGCGACAAGAACGGAAACAAAGTTCCCGATCCTGAAGAAATTGGGATTAAATACCTAAAAGGTGATGGCGATTTTAGAAGTATTGAAAGTATTGAACTCTTGAAACAAGCTGACATAGTGGTTACCAATCCTCCTTTCTCACTTTTTAGAGAATATGTGGCTCAATTGATTGAGTATGACAAAAAGTTTTTAATAATTGGGAATGTGAATTCAATAACCTACAAAGATATTTTCAAGTTGATAAAAGCAAATAAATTATGGCTTGGTGCTAGTATTCATAGCGGAGATAGAGAGTTTGGAGTGCCTGACGATTATCCATTAACTGCAGCAAGCAGTAGAATTGATGAAGCTGGCAATAAATTCATTCGGGTAAAAGGAGTACGTTGGTTTACAAATTTGGATTATAATGAACGGCATGAAGACCTTATTCTTTATAAAAATTATACTCCCGATGCATATCCTACTTATGATAATTACGATGGTATAAACGTAGATGTGACAAAAGAAATTCCTATCAATTTTAAAGGAGTTATGGGAGTACCAATTACATTTTTAGACAAGTTCAATCCTGATCAATTTGATATACTAGGATTATCTGCTTCTGCTGGTTACAGTAAAGAAATAGTAGGAATACCTTTTTTGGGTAAAAAAGATGCAAGGCCTTTGATAAATGGCAAAAACACTTATGCAAGAATATTCATAAAAAACAAAAGACTATGAAAATCGAACTCAAAGAAATTGCAGTCAGCGAACTGAC
>CAZEEB010000300.1:0-2280 GCA_964511245.1 uncultured Paludibacter sp. | reverse complement strand
GTACAGGAAAATTCATTACAAATGCTGCGGCGTATGGCAATGGCAACGGATATATTGATGGAGAACTTGGTTTTGATGGTCATACTCAAACGGCTTATGCCAACGCCATATACATGAAAATGCTGAATTCTAAACAAAAACAAATTGCGGGTAATCATTTGGTGGATTTGATAAAAAAAAATGGAGGCAAACTGTCTACCGGATTTTTAGGTGTCCGACCATTATTACCGGCACTTTCGGAAACTGGACACAGCGACGAAGCTTATAAATTATTTTTAAGTACCGAATATCCTTCATGGTGTTTTGAAGTTAAAAACGGAGCAAATACCATTTGGGAGCGTTGGGACAGTTACATAAAAGGTCAGGGATTTAAGAACAATGCGGGCATGAATTCATTCAATCATTATGCTTTTGGCTCGGTTAATGAATGGATGTTTGGCAATGTTGCCGGAATTAAAGTAGATGCAGCCGGCTATCGATCATTTACAGTGAAACCAGAAATTGCCAAAATTGGAATCAATTATGTAAAAGCCATCTTTCATTCTATCAAGGGAGAAATCAGTTCTTCATGGAAAAAAACAGGAGATAAAATCATCATGGATGTAACAGTACCTGTGAATACTAAAGCAACTGTATTTATTCTTGCTAAAAACAAGAATAATGTGTTAGAAGATTCAAAACCGTTGAAAAATAGTGAATTTCTCAAAATAGGTGCTTATAAAGACGGGTACCTGAAGGTTGAAATTGGTTCGGGCGATTATCATTTTAGTTCTGAAATCTGATTGTCAGTTTTTTAAACTCTAATGATACAGTTTTTAAATTCACAAGACTTAAAAAAACTTCATCAAAAGAAGATGATAACCTAACTTTGAAGCACCTTGGAATGTTTATATACGAGTTTCAACTGACAATTATAAGTCAAATGTAGACAGTTAAAAAATGTACTCAGACTAGTTTAATTTCAAGAACTGAAAGTGAAAAAGCTATTTGTTATAATGTGTTTCATTAGTCTTATCAACGGATTGTCAGCACAACCAACACCGACTGGTTTTGGATTACGTGATGTTAATACTGATGTAATTGTTGGAACTACTCTTCAGACTGGAATGTCCGACACACAATCCGTATTAACAGAAAATTCGAATTTGCAAAAAATCTTTTTACGCGAATTCAATTTAGGACAGCTAACCTGCTATCCAGCCTGGGAAACGTGGAAAGCTAAAAATAACAATAACTTCTCGGCTTTTAATACTATGATAAACTGGTTAATAAGCAAAGATCGGTTGGTGGCTGCCCGTTTATTGGTCGGACCGGACACTTATTTTCCGGATTGGTTTAAAACCAAAACTTTTAGCAAAAATGAACTTGACAGTTTAATGGCTGATTATATTAAAACGGCCATAACTTCCAATGATAATAACACCAAAGTGGAATACTGGAACGTGGCAAATGAAACCTTAGATTCGACCACACACTATTACAACAATTCGAACAGTGGTATTCATTGCAGGTTTCAGGAATTGGGTATGGAAACTGATAATTCTGGGCTCACGGGTGTAGATAAAGTAAACTCTGAACATCCGGTTTATATTCGAAAAGCATTTGAATATGCCCGAAAATACACAACCAAAAAACTGGAATTGAGGGATTTTGGAATAGAATTCTGGAATGAAGGAAAATCAAAAGCTTTTTATCAGTTAGTGAAACACCTTTTAAATTCAGGAACTCCACTTGATGCAGTCGGTTTTCAGGGACATTTTGATTTGAATACTGAGAATCATTGGAATAAGCTTACAGAGGCAATATTGAAATATAAAAAATTGGGACTCGAAGTTTATATTACAGAAATTGATTTTGCCTATAAATCAACCAATTGGAACAAGCAAAAAGCCCTGAAACAAAAACAACAATATACGTTGATGATGCGTGCTATTGTCGAAGCTAATCCCAGTTGGATTTGTTTTTGGGGAATACGCGATAACTGGAATAAATACTGGTTATACAACCGGCATCCGTTGCTGTTTGAAGAAGATCTAACCCCTAAACCGGCCTATTACGGCGTACAAGAAGGTTTATTGTCATTAGATCCCAACTAAGTAATAGCTATTTCCCGTAACGAATCAAAACCAGCAAAAACTGCATTGAGCATTGTAATGATATGTATCAGACCAACGAGCTTCTTTATGTATCTATCAACTTGTTCAGACTTTGCAAGTCGTCGAATATCTCCTTTATTTACATAATTTAACAGTTGCCTGAATATGGGATGTAGGATAAAAT
>CAZEEB010000299.1:0-2305 GCA_964511245.1 uncultured Paludibacter sp. | reverse complement strand
AATTACGCTGAATAACAGCGATATATAATATTAATCGAAATAATGTCTAATATAAGTTTTAGAGGGTTACTTGCCTCGCAACACGTCGTTGTGTTACATTGACTATACAATTTCAGGCTTTGCAACCCTGCCTTGTAAGGGATATAAACTAAGTTTAGCATAGTGATTGTATTTCGTTGTTAATATAAGTCAAAAGCCCACGCCGGTTGGCGCAAGCATTTTGACGGGTTTATATTTGTATATTTTTGTTTTTCATTCCTCATTTTATTTATTAAACCAGCCTTTTGCATAAAAAAAGGCGTGGGCTCAAGGCTATACCAGATTCAAATCCCTACCTGTAAAGTAGTTTGTCGAATTGATAAGTCAAAAGCCCACGCCTTTATGGCATGTGCATTTGAACTATGATCATCTTGTGTGTTCGCTTTATTGAAATTTCTCAGGTTTCGGACGTACGAACAATAGTAGAATGCTATTTATAGAATGTTGAAAATGTTATGATTTCTGCTTCGTATTTTTTACGTATTTAATTGTTGACAAAGATATAATTTTGTTTTTTATACCGCAATATCTTTTCATAAAAAATTATTCAAAATATCTATTACCGGTTTAATATGTACATATTCAGTTATTTTTTGATGCAAATGTATTTAACCTGAACTGTTTTTTGTAATTTTGCAGCATCATTACATGGCGTGGACTTTTGACTTATCATCTTGTGTGGCCTTCTCAGGGGCTTGGACGTGGGTAAGGATTTAGTCCACGTTTTTTTTATACACTCACGGAATGGAGCATGGGATTGAAACCACACGCTCTGCAAACTTGCTCATGGAGCATGTGGTTAAAACCACACGCTCTTTAAATCAGTCGTGGCGATGCCACTCGCCCGAAATTGCATTCAACAAGTCGCGTAGCGACGACCGATGCCCTTGCGTTGGGTTTCAACCCAATGCAAGGTGTTTGGGTTTTAACCCAATGCAAGGAGGTTGGGGTTTTAATTCAATGCCAGGGGTAGAATTTATTCTAATGCAATGGGTTTGGTTTTCAACCCAATGCAAAGAAAAGAATATATTGTTGGTTAATTGAAAATTATTCCATATTTTTGGATTGTAAATTAATAAGCATTTAATCAATCATTTTTTATGGCAAATACCTACCACCAACTGTATATTCAGTGTGTTTTTGCAGTGAAATACCGTAATGCTGTTATCGATAAATCGTGGAGACCTCAATTAATGGCTGTACTGGGAAATCTGATAAACGAAACAGGCTGCCACAACCTGATAGTAAACGGTGTGGAAGATCATGTTCATTGTTTTTTCAGACTTTTACCCAACATTGAAATCTCGGAAGTGATGCAGGTTGTAAAAGCCAAGTCCTCGAAATGGGTAAATGAAAGCGGATTGCTGAGCGAAAGATTTGAATGGCAGCGTGGTTTCGGTGCTTTTTCATACAGTCCGTGGGATAAGGATATGATATTTCATTATGTTGAAAATCAGGAAAAACAGCATGCCAAACAAGATTTCAAAACCGAATACCTTGACACCCTGCTGAAACATGAGGTGGAATTTGATGAACACTATATTTTTGAAGAGTTGATATAATTTCTTATTTATCTCAATTGCATATGAATAAATTCATACGCAAAAGAATCGTTCGTCGCTACGCGACTGGCTGTTATGGGCTGTTATGATTAGCAAGTGGCGTAGCCACGACCGATTTAATGAGCGTGGGGTTTCAACCCCATGCGATGATGCGAAGCAAAATGTAAGGGGTGAGATATTATCCACAAACAAACAATACAATTTAGATAAAAAATCAGCCATACAATTCAAATGAATTTTTGTACATTTGCAATTCAAACAAAATAATCAATAATTTATCGAATAAAACAAATTTCAAACATATTAATTAAATAGCATTCTGCTATTGTTCGCGCACTCGAAACCTAGTAAATTTCAAAAAAGCGAATATACAAACAGATTCAATGAGCAAAATGCTCACGCCAAACGGCGTGGGCTTTTGACTTATCGTTTGTATATGGCTTTACTAGGGCCACGAGTGCGGATAAGGAATTAGTCCACGCTTTTTTTGTGGGCAAAACTTATCGGGAACAGTTGCAATAATGCAAAAAAAACCCAATCTTCAATGCCACTAAACATTCTCCAATACGAGTCCGACATTTGGTCGTCAGCCGATTCTTTGCGCTCCGCAGGTCTGAAACAAAGCGATTTTCCAAAATACATGATGCCATTTTTTGCATTGAGAATGGTCGAAAGTCGATTGATTAGGGAACATAAACGACTGT
>CAZEEB010000298.1:0-2309 GCA_964511245.1 uncultured Paludibacter sp. | reverse complement strand
TTTTGAATAAGTTTATTGATTTGTAAAAATGAGACCTGATGATCTTAAAAAACAAATTCTTATTTTTTAATTAGCAAAAATAAAATTAACAGAATATTGGGTTGCAATTCATTCTCAACCCTCAAATTATTTCTGAAAATTGATGATTTGTTTGGTGAGTAGATAAATAAAGCACTTTTCTGGTACTAAAAAATAGTAAAATTTATTACTTCATATTGTAATTTAGCATAGTAATATTCGATAGTTTGATTATAAATATTCAATTAAACATCAATATTTTGGCTTTTAAAGTTAATAATAATTATTATATATAAAATAATGTTATCAATATTAACATTAGTTTATCAAAAAAACAAATGTAATGACTTTGTAATTATGTAAAATTGTCTTTTTGTAGTATATTATGCTACATTCAAATATATTATTTACTTTTTTCACCAATGTGTTATTTAATATGTGAATATTTGAAAATGGTCTATGTTATTGGATTTGTGAATCTTATGATCTATTTTCAATCGTCATTTTAATATGTCAATAGCCTTCATTCTTCAACTAAAAAGTAATTAAAATAACTGTGTAGCATTTATTACATTTACAATATATTTTTTTCTACATTGCCCTTCAAATGGGCATCTATGATATATTAGTTATCTTTGACTCGGTAAAAATCCAAGTAAATAAGATAATGAATAAAAGCGAAAATACAATGTTAATTTGGGTGTTGTCTTGTGCAGGCTTCATCTTGTTTGTGTTGTATTCTCCTCTTGGAAGTCCTGATCTTTATCAACAAAAAAAATACTTCAGTGAAACCAGGGGTGTTAATTTCAGTAAAATTGGAATAACGAGGGGAACAAAAGATGTGTCATCTTTAAAACGAAATGTGACTTCATTAAAATCCAATGTTAGTTCTTTAAAATCAGTTAAAAATGCACCGAAACGCCACTTAATGAGCGAGCAACAAAATGCGGATCTGAAAATACCAGTTGATAGTATTTCCCACAAAAATAATTACAATTATCAACCTACAAGCGAAGTGAAATTGCTTAGCGAAAATCATACTTACAAAGTAGAAACACAAAGCGATCATGGGGTTTCAACTTCAACTTCAAATCTAGGGAGCAAATCTCAAGAAAACTATAGTAGTAATGGCTCTGGAGGTGTCCAAACGGCAGAGTATGCAGTATCGGGCATTTCAAATGGCTCAAAAAACAATAATTCAAATAGAAATAATTCCATTTCGCAAAATCCGGGTGTAACCAGCACCAGTGTAGATTTATCAATTTTCAACGATTCAACTTTACTGGCTTCGAACAATAATATGCAAAAATCTTCAAATGGATTGTATGATCCTGGAACAGACCCATTCGGAGATCCAATTCCAGTTCCAGATGGTTTAAGTTTATTGTTTTTATTGCTGATAATATACAGTGGTTACATTGGCATTAAGAGCAAGTTAATTGGCATTCATACACTCAAAGAGTTTTAAATTTTAACTCCAAATTATATGAATAAACCTCTACCCCTTATAATATTGGTCTTGCTTACCATAGTTTGTGTGTTTTTGGCATCAACGTTTATGCCAGAGGATAAGCAAAATTCAAAGCCCAAAAAAATTGAAGATTTTCGACTCAATTTAAATTCGAGTGGCACGAAATTAAAGCAATTTGAAAAGCAGTTTAAAGCTCATATAAAGACGAAATCAATTCCGACCGAGCTAAATAAAAAATTAGACTTATTAAGTACAACCGAAAATAAGAAAACCGCCTTAGCATATAAACTTTAAAACAAACAAGGCATTGGAAATAATTATCCAATGCCTTGTTTGTTTTTATATAACGTGTCGGTTAACTTAACTTTGCAAGTGCTACTTTAATCCAACCAAATGCTTTTACCAGGTTTTCGTCGGAAGTTGCGTATGACATCCGAATGCAATTAGGTGCTCCAAATGCATCGCCACCCACACAAGCCACATGACCTTCTTCTAATAAATACATAGCTAAATCACCTGATTTTGAAATCAGTTTACCGTTAAATGACTTTCCAAGAAATGCACTACAATCAGGGAAAATATAAAATGCACCTTGTGGGTCATTTGTAATTAATCCGGGTATCTCGCGTGCTAAACCAACTACAAGTTTTTTGCGACGTTCAAAAGCTACACGCATTGTTTCAACACAACTTTGGTCGCCTGTATAAGCGGCTTCAGCTGCCTTTTGAGTAACAGAACATGGACCTGATGTGTATTGACCCTGAAGTGTGTTGCAAGCCGAAGCTATCCATTTTGGAGCAGCAATCCAACCTAATCGCCA
>CAZEEB010000297.1:0-2320 GCA_964511245.1 uncultured Paludibacter sp. | reverse complement strand
GCATATCTGGCAAGCTTTGATAGGGAAGAAAGAGAAAAGAACGCCAATCTGCTTATCCAATTCACCTGATTTTTTAGGTTGCATAACCTGAGAGTTTACGATCAATCTTCTATATTTTCAAAATTTGGAGGATATAGATTGGGATAAACAATAACTAAAGCAGATTTTATTACGAAGGGATTTTTTACACACCTTATCGCCTCCATACACGAGGTAGAAAAAGAACTTGAGGACACTTTTCCAAAAGGATTAAAGACACCCGTAAATGTAAGATTAAGGTTGATGCAGCGGTTGATATTGATGCAGACACTGATTGTGTAAGTAAGATAACTGAAACTAAGATCTAGAATACAAGCAAACACACCTGTAGTTTCGTATCCCTGCTCCTCTCCTATCACTGAATAGTAGAGAATGCTTATTAAATTACCTGGGAATAATCATGACTGGTGTGCTTGTTTAAATTTAACCCTAATCACTGTGCTACAAATACTTTTCCGGAAAAATATCGAATCGAGCAATTGAATTCGCGATTACAATTTTATTCAAGTAATTAAAATCTCACTTCGCTTTTTAATGTAGATTCTATTTTCAAATGATACCTGATTATAAAAACAAAATTCAAACAATTAAAAATTAAAATTCAATATTATGGAATGTTATAAATGTAAAACCGAATGGCTGGACACAATAGAAACTATAACTGGAATATGTCCTGGTTGTGGAATTAACCTGCTACACTCACTGACGTATAAATCAAAACGTCTGAGTCCAGAACATAAACTTCAATATGTCTTCCAATCCTTTGGAGATGATGTCTTACAACACAGATATATTATCTCCGGTATTATTGAGAATCTATTTGAGAATGATAGTGAGTTTGGAAATCTAATTCTAGTTTCTATAAAACTAAAGATTCCCGAGAGTTTAAAAGATATGAGAATGCTAAAAAGATATGAGCTTTTAAAAGAATTCTTTATGGATAAAGCTTCAATAACCGAACAAGAGGCAGAAGAAATCCTGTATTGCTGGCATTTTGCAATTGGACAGCAGAAGATTGAAAGCCAATTCTTTATTCTTAAAGAATTGGTTCGAAAGTTATAATTCACATATAAATTTTCGTGTAATTAAACTTACTTTTTATAATAAACAATAACATTAATCATTAAAATTCAAAATCATGGAAAATGACAAAAAAATGGCCGATTACATCTATTCAATCCTATCTTCACAACCCACCATTTTAATGAGTTGGGGATTTCAAAGACCAGCAATTATTCATTTGGGACTTACCTTTCACGTGAATGGATTTAAGCATAAAGGTAAAGTCTCCATCAAATACAAAGAAGGTCAGGATTTATTTAATGTTTATTTAATGGATGAGAATGGCAAAATAGTAGACACTATACATATGGTTTATTTCGACCAACTAGTAGAACTGATTGATGAGAGGGTTGAGAAGACTGATGATTATAATAATAGGGTAGATAATGAATACTTCAAATGAAATGATTATGAGCGATAAAATTATTTACCAATTGGTCATTTCTGACCTACAATTTGTGGCTACAGAAACCATCAACAGGAAGCTAACTCCGAATGAAATTGAAACAATTGCAACAAAGATTGCTGATCGAATTGATTGGTACGATACTATTTCAATGGTCATAAGAGAAAATTTCGAATAAACTTAATTATAGATTAGATTATGGATGCATTTGAATTTATAGTTCATTATGAGACTTTTATTAATGAAATTGAACAAGTCATCAGACCTGAGTTGTTGCCGGTTTTTGAAAAACTGAAAGAGATCGACCCTCATGATCTTGTTACTCCCGAAATATGGTTTGTCAATACAAATCATGCCAGAGGTTTCGTATGGAATTTGTTTTTGCAGCAGGCCAGAAAATCACAGGAATAAAGCATTCACTTAAAGGAAAAAAGAAAGGACGTTTGATTTAACAAACATCCTTTCTTTTGCAAATAAAACTAAACAAACAATCTAATTTATAGTCAAGGTAATTTTATCGTTTTAGAAGGGCTTTGAGCGATTGCGTTTTGTTGCCCGTTTGAATCTGAACCGAGTAGATTCCATCTACCGGTGCTTTGAATTGCAGACTGTTGGCGGTTACGGTTTTGGTCAATAACATTCGTCCCAAAGCATCGTAAACACGTACCAGCGAATTTCCTGCCAAATTAGTAATAATTAATTGTGAATTATTAATTACTAACTGAGCTTCAGTTCCGTTTCCATTTCCTGCAAACTCATTGGCAGTGGCTACTTTGCGTGCACTGAGTACAAAGCGGTTGGCGGTAGTACCGG
>CAZEEB010000296.1:0-2330 GCA_964511245.1 uncultured Paludibacter sp. | reverse complement strand
CTACACGGCTCTGAACACTCTTTCCCTACACGACGCTCTTCCGATCTCGAAAGATAAGAAAACTGTTTACTTATTTGTGCTTGATACCCCAAAAGACGATATTGTAGTGAAAGGAATCCGGAATAAAATCAAACAAATCCGACTGATAGGAACTTCAGAGAACTTGACTTACAAACGAAACGGTGGTGCCGGTTGGCTGAAAATTCCGGGAGTTTTGATGATTAATTTACCTGCAGAAAAAATGGATCAGAACGTGAGTGTCATTGCCATCGATTTGGATTCGCCGCTCGATTTATATCGTGGAAATGGCGGTGCCATAGAGAATAATTAAACATTCAACTGACAATTCCATAATTAATATACAAACCAACAATTTGATAATGAAGAATATAGTCGTATTTTTTGGAATAGCCTTCCTGTTGTTTGTGTATATCAATTTACAAGCCCAAACTCCCGAACAAAAAGCACATGTTGATTCATTAAAAGCTTTTATACTTACACCAGCTCCGGCAGAAATGCCCCGGATAAATGGAGCAAAAGTTTTCGGAGTTCGCCCAAACGCACCTTTTCTTTACATGATTCCGGCTTCAGGCAAACGACCTATGACATTTAAGGTCGCTAATTTACCCGCCGGAATGAAAGTGGATGAATCGACAGGAATTATCACCGGTTCAATTTCCCAACCCGGAGAATATAAGCTAAAACTATTGGCACAAAACGAAAAAGGCAAAGCCGGAAAAGACTTTAAAATAGTAGTTGGCGAACAAATTATGCTTACTCCACCTCTGGGTTGGAACAGCTGGAATTGCTGGGCAACCTCCGTTTCGCAGGAAAAGACACTTATTTCGGCACGCGCCATGGTGGCTTCCGGTTTGAGTCAACACGGTTTTTGCTATGTGAACATGGACGATGGCTGGCAAGGTGAACGTGGCGGAAAATTCAATGCGTTGATGCCTGACCTGAAGAAATTTCCGGATATGAAAACGATGTGTCACGAAATTCACAATATGGGTTTGAAAGTAGGTATTTACAATACGCCATGGGTAAAATCCTACGGCGGAAGGCTTGGCGGTTCTTCTGAAAATGAAAAGGGATTGAAAGATTCTGTTTTTCTTCGTAAAGCAAAATATAATCAGAAAATGCTGCCTTATCACATTGGAAAATATTCTTTTGCCAAACTGGATGCGCAACAATATGCCGAATGGGGAATTGATTTTCTGAAATACGACTGGGATCCCAATGAAACACCCGAAACAAAAGAAATGTATGAAGCCATGCGTGCATCCGGTCGGGATATCGTGTTGAGTTTATCGAATAATACCACGCAAACAGGATTGAAAAATGCACCAAAATTTTCAAAATATACTCAACAATGGCGAACAACCACCGATATCACCGATACTTGGAAAAGCCTGTCAAGCATAGGTTTTAATCAGGACAAGTATGCTTTTCTGCAAAAGCCGGGAATGTTTAACGACCCAGATATGTTGATTGTTGGCTACGTAGGTTGGGGAAAACCACATCCAACGCGTCTCAGTGCCGATGAGCAATTTACTCATATCAGCTTATGGTGCTTGCTGAGTGCTCCGCTTTTGATTGGTTGCGATATGGATAAACTCGACCCATTTACCATCAGTTTACTTACAAACGACGAAGTGCTTGAAATCGATCAGGATGTGCTTTGCAAGCAGGCATTACGTGTTGATAAGCAGGGAGAAATTGAGATTTTTGCAAAGCCGCTGGAAGATGGTTCTATTGCGGTTGGCTTGTTTAATCGTGGGTTGGTTACTGCAAAGGCTGTTGCAAATTGGGAAAAACTTGGACTAAACGGAAAGCAAGTTGTTCGTGATTTATGGCGACAAAAAAATATCGGCATTTTTGAGGGTAAATTTGAAGCCGAAGTCAACCCTCACGGAGTAGTATTGCTGAAAATCAGGAATAAAAAATAGGGAACATAAAATAATTGCTATAGGCGTTTAGACCGCCTAGGAAAATGGCCTTTATTATCCATTAGAATAAGATTGATATCTTCATTTAGCTGACAAAATCATGATTGTCTCCGGATTGCGCAACGAAGTGGCAATATAATTTAGCCCAATGGCAACGCCTTGGGTATATAAATAATGAAAATCGATATACGCCCTGTAAGGGCAAAATATGTATATTGTCCTTACAGGACGCATTTTTTGTTTGCCTATATAACAACCCAAGGCGTTGCAATTGGGCTAAGATATAAATGGCTTACAGCCAAAAACAACTATTAAAATTAGAGCGGTCTAAACGAGATCGGAAGAGCGTCGTGTAGGGAAAGAGTGTTCAGAGCCGTGTAG
>CAZEEB010000295.1:0-2389 GCA_964511245.1 uncultured Paludibacter sp. | reverse complement strand
GATAGCTTCAGGTGACTGGAGTTCAGACGTGTGCTCTTCCGATCTGTTGAAAGCGAGTTGAAAAATTCAAAACCAGATTTACGTACAACCATTTATTGGAATCCAAAGCTTTCGGCAGATGCTGATGGCAATATCAGTGTGAAATTCTTTACAGCAGATAAAGACAATAACTATTCTGTTGTGCTCGAAGGCATTACCGATTCTGGCGAAATCTGCCGCTACGAAGGGATCCTGAAAAGGAGATAAATTTTAATTGGTTTTAAACTTGAAAAGGAGGATTACGAAAAGTGATCCTCCTTTTTTGTTGCCAGAAATAAAAGTTTATTCAATAATTTTACAAGGCTCTAACTAAAACAAAATAAGGTACATAGTCGAGCCTTAAAAAGCATATAATAATAAGATTATCAATAATATACTGTTTAAAATAGTTGTATATATCTGCAAGTTTTCGTATATTTGATGCTTAAATCTTGCAAATAAATTATGCTACCGAAGAAGAAAGATACGACTCAAGGGAGTATGTTTTTTGGATTGGAGGATACACTCAACCAAAAACATCCAATTTATATTTTAGCCAATAAGGTGAATTGGCAGTTGTTTGAAGATTCGTTCGCCCCATTATATTGTTCAGATAATGGACGTCCGGCTAAACCGATTCGTTTAATGGTTGGTTTATTGATATTAAAGCATTTGCGCAATATTTCAGACGAAAGTGTAGTAGAGCAATGGAGTGAAAATGTTTATTACCAATACTTCTGCGGTCAGAAAGAGTTTATACCTGTTGAACCCTGCGAAGCGTCGGAGTTAGTTCATTTTCGCCATCGGATTGGAGAATCGGGGATTGAATTGATACTCAAAGAAAGTATTCGAATTAATGGCAATGACAGCCATGATTCAACGGCGAGTATTGACACTACTGTTCAGGAGAAGAATATCACTTTTCCCACAGATAGCAAATTGCACCGAAAAATTATTGACAAATGCCGCAAGATAGCCCAGAAAGAAAATCTGCCGATTCGTCAAAGTTATACACGAACATTAAAGAAGTTGAGTTACGATCAGCGATTCAGGAATCATCCACGCAATAAGTGGAAAGCCCGAAAAGCTGATAGAAAGGAAAAAACCATTTCCGGCAGATTAGTTCGGGAGTTGGAACGTAATTTATTGCCCAACTCCAGGTATCAATCACAGATTGATTTGTTTAAGCGGATTTTAAGTCAGAAAAAGAGCGATAATAATAAGATTTATTCTGTACATGAGCCTGATGTTCAATGCATATCCAAAGGTAAAGAGCATAAGAAATATGAGTTTGGGAATAAAGTTTCGATTATCTACACCCAAACAACGGGAGTGATTATTGGAGCTATGGGTTTTAGAAATCCGTATGACGGACATACCGTAGAATCAGCACTTGAACAAACCGAAAGGTTATTGGGCAAAAGAACACTGAAAACTTTAATTGGAGACAGAGGCTACAAGGGGAAAAGGCAAATAAATGATACAACAATCGAAATACCAAAACCATTTAGCAACAAAAAACAATCTCAATACCAGCAGAATAAACTTAAAAAGCAATTTAGAAGAAGAGCTGCAATAGAACCAATTAATGGTCATTTAAAAACAGACCACCGCTTAAATCGCAATTTCTACAAAGGAATTACGGGCGATAATATTAATGTGATGCTTGCTGCAGCTGCTTTTAACTTCAAAAGGATGATGAACAAATGGAAATCATCTTTTTGGCTTCAATTTAAAATACAAATTGTTGATTTGGCAAACGCTATATTTTACCAAATCAACAATGAAATAATACTAAAATGGGCTTTTTAAGGCTCGACTACATACATTCTATTGATTACAAAACAAACGAATAATTCCGATGGCTACGTAGTATTATTTCTTACATGTCTCAAAATTGAAATTATTTGGTCGATTTTTGGTGGTTAGGGAATTTGAGTATTTCTATTTTTGCTTTTGTATAGTATGTTTTTCACACAAGACACCAGGTTGTTATTTATTTAATCTATAAACCTGCTACATGGATAAGATTAAAATCGACAAAAAGCTCTGATTTATAAAAAGAACAAATTTGATATTTATTCGAATCTTATTTATAGTTTTTCTGATAAGCTATATTTAGTTTTGTAAGTTCAATTGACCTTATTTCTATCTAATTAAATCTAATTTTCTATCTATATGAAAAAACACAACTTCTTAATTAGTAAAATGCAAAAGATGTTTGCTAGTGCAAGGCTTTTAATTATAATTGTTCTAGTTGCATTTCTGTTTAATGTTGGAGCTTATTCCCAGCAGGTTATTGGATCATTCCCCTATATGAATGGCGGATTCGAAGGGCAAGCGGCAGGTGCACTTGGCACAACTGTTTCTC
>CAZEEB010000294.1:0-2395 GCA_964511245.1 uncultured Paludibacter sp. | reverse complement strand
TAAATCTAATTGAATTGTATTATTTTCAAATCCATTAAAAACATCATTTATATCACCATCATATCTGCCATTAAAATTTTTAAATAGTTCAAGATAGAATCTATCATTTTCAATTTGGTATTTAATAACACCTAAGTAGATTGTTGCAATAGAAGCTACAAAGCCAATAAAAATTTCCTTTTCGTAAATTTCACAACAAAACAACACACAATTAATTATGAAAAGGAAACCTGCAGCAATTGAAGATTTATTACGTTTAAGCCATTTTCTTATACTCATATAATTTCATTTTTCAGTCTTACCTACTCATAAGCTTTTCGGTTTCCGCTATCATTAATTATTTTTTAGAAATTTATAATTGAGAAGATTACATAATTTCACGAATAAATAAGATTGAGTATGTTAGTAGCAAACATAATCCATTGTTTTTTATTTGAAATTGATCCTGTTCATTATAGCCAATTGATATCTTTTCAAAATAATTTTCCACTTCAACCTTTTCTTGATTTGAGAAAATGATTTTCAGCTTGCTATCAAATTTTTTTTCTAAATATATAAATAACGATTTAGTTCTTATTTTATCATGCAAAACTTCAATGTCAATAAGCTTTCCTGCATCTATAAGCATGTTTAATTCCAGACAGAAATTTGATAGTTTTAAAATAGGATTTTCCATAATTTTCATTTTTTTCTTTTCACCTACTCATAAGCTTTTCGGTTGCCGCTCCAAACTCTTTATGGATTTTCTGGTATCTCCATATTTTCTAATCTTTTATGCATCTCAAAGCTAAACCATATTGTTTGTATCCATTAGTTGGAACTGTACTATCATCAAAAGATTGAGAATAATTTTTATTAGCAGATAAAGATAAATTATAAGTATTTGTAGAACTCCACCAGACAGCACCTGAACCTAATGCATAAGATAAACCATTTCCCCAATATCTCCATCCACTTGGTAAACCATTAAATCCAGATTTATTATTTTTTGAAACATCATTTGCAATACTTCCCGCACTTGTATCTGTCATCCAATAAACGGTTGAGGCAAGAGATTTTGCTATTTTATTTCCTGAAGTAGTTCCGTCATAGTTAAATCCATTAGCAATTAGATAATTTTCCAATGTGTTCCATTCTGCTGCAGAAGGAATATGCCAACCTATAGGTGCAATATTTCTTGAATCTGTTGCAGCGTACCAATTATATAAATGACCGTAAATAGTACCATTAGTCGTACTGTTTGAATTATCACACCATGCACCTGAAGTTAAACTACCCCATGTTGTATTACTGGTTACATTTGGAATTGCCGTTCCATCTCTATAATGTGTCACTTTTAGGTTTTCAGCCATCCAAGTTTGAGTACCAATAGTAACGGTTTTATATACATTACCATCTATATCAGTTACGGTTTGAGGTGCCCAACCCTCAAAATTGAAGCTATTGGTTGTTGTATTCAGCTGTATATTAATAGTTTTCTGATAATTCCGTAAGAATTTATATTTACCTGTAGCCGTTACTGTTGTTCCGTTTGCGCTAGTCCACTTGGCACTTACAGCTATGGAGTCTCCGAAAGTATTGGCATTAACATTTATATTGGCAAAGGTATTTGTAGATGTGTTGAATTGCCTTACGGTATAAACCGAAGTTTTAGTACTGTTGAGTTTCAGGGTATCGTTACCAAGATATACTTCCATTGTTCCCGAAGTTAAGGCATCCACCGTGAAGTTTAAACCAAAGCCCATGCGCAGTAAGCTGAAATCAATGGAAGTTGTTCCTTTATCCAGTGTCAGTGATTTGGTGGCATAGAAGGCATCCACTTCGAGGTAATTTTTGGTTTGTCCGTTCAGAACTGCACTACTTGCCAAGTCAATGTCTTTTAGTGCATCGCCTTTGATAAACATATTTTTCAGAGGGGTTTTGTTCGGAAGAAAATAATTGACTCCATCATTGTCGGTTGAAGTCATCAGC
Organism: uncultured Paludibacter sp.; assembly: GCA_964511245.1. Taxonomy (GTDB): domain Bacteria; phylum Bacteroidota; class Bacteroidia; order Bacteroidales; family Paludibacteraceae; genus Paludibacter. The sequence goes on along the minus strand of CAZEEB010000294.1, from coordinate 424 downwards.
CCTTTACCCGTTCCTGCTTTATAGGCAGATACTTTGAATTTGTAGGTTTTGGAAGTGGTTAGTGCAAGTTGCATTTTACTTACATCGTTGAATAGACCGTAATAATACGGTGCATCGTTTTCGTACACCTGAATGGCGTATACAACAGAATCGGTGGCAGAAACAACCGATTTCATTTTCATAGGTTCGTTACTTCCTTCGCTTAGAGTAATAAATGAAGGATTCAGTTTCACAGTAATGACAGTTTGCACATCGTTGTTGGACGACATAAGAGCCAAACCCAGCAAAATCAGAATAAATAATTGTTTTTTCATACAGTTGGAATTAGTATTTGCCTACTTTTCAGCGTTTCGGCTTTCGCTATATCTTGTTTTTTCTAGATCGGAAGAGCGTCGTGTAGGGAAAGAGTGTTCAGAGCCGTGTA
>CAZEEB010000293.1:0-2401 GCA_964511245.1 uncultured Paludibacter sp. | reverse complement strand
ATGTACAGAATCGCTAAGTATTTTTCATAGCACCTCAAAAAAAGAAATAACCAAATAATTAAAATCAGGCGGCTTTGAATAAATATAAATTATCTTTGCAATTTGCATAATTAAGGTATACTTATAAGAATTGAAAAATCAAATCCTGCATATCGTTTTATTTCCATTATCACTCATTTACGGATTAATAACTGGAATGCGCAATTGGTTATTCGACCAGGGTGTGTTACCCATTACTTCTTTTGAAATACCCCTCATTAGCATTGGAAATTTAGCTGTAGGAGGCACTGGCAAAACTCCGCACACTGAGTTTATAATAAATATACTTCGCAAGGAATGGAAAACTGCAATGCTGAGCAGAGGGTATAAGCGTATTAGCAAAGGTTTTATACTTTCAAATGCCGAATCAACAAGCAAAACCATAGGCGATGAACCGTTTCAAATAATGCGTAAATTTACGGATATTACCGTGGCAGTTGACGAAAAAAGAGTTCGGGGTGTAAATAAACTAATACAGAATATACCCGAACTGGAACTGGTAGTGCTTGATGATGCCTTTCAACATAGATACATTCAGGCTGGCCTTTCAATTTTACTTACCGATTATTCGAATCTTTACAGCAAAGATTTAATGTTGCCTGCAGGTTCACTGCGCGAGTGGAAAAGCGGAAGCAAAAGGGCTAACATTCTCATTGTAAGTAAATGTCCAAGCAAGCTAAAACCAATAGATATGCGCTTAATTGAAACCGAATTAAAGCCGGAAGCCAATCAATTGTTATTCTTTTCAAGCTATGTATACGATGAAATATTGCCCGTTTTTCCCGACTCAGAAACCGTAAAATGGTCAATGAATGAAATTACAAAATCAAAAGCCACGGTAATATTAGTTGCCGGAATTGTATCGCCAACACCCATTGTTGATGAACTAAAAAAATACAGCGATAAAATAGAAACGGTTTTTTTTGAAGATCATCACAATTTTAATGAGTTGGATTATAAATTGTTGCAACAACTATTTTCGAAAATTAATGCATCCGAAAAACTTATTTTATTTACAGAGAAAGATGCTGCACGTATTGTTACAGATTCACTTTATCCCGAAAACCTGAAACCTTTGACGTACGCTTTACCCATTCGGGTTGAAATTTTAAATAAACAAAAATCTATATTTATTCAAAAAATTAAAAATTATGTTATTGAAAATACAAGAAACAGCAGATTTCCTTCGAACTAAAATACCCGCAAGTGCTAAAACCGGTATTATACTTGGCACAGGATTAGGGAATTTGGTAACTCAAATAAACGATAAAATTGAAGTCCCATACGAAATTATACCCAACTTTCCGGTATCAACAGTTGAAGGACACAGCGGAAAACTCATATTCGGGAAACTAGGCACTGTTGATGTTTTGGCTATGCAAGGCCGATTTCATTACTATGAAGGATATGATATGAAAGCGGTAACTTTTCCGGTAAGGGTAATGAAAGCACTGGGAATAGAAACATTGTTGGTGTCGAACGCATCGGGTGGTGTAAATCCCGAATTTGAAATTGGTGATTTAATGATAATTACAGATCATATAAATTTATTTCCGGAACACCCTTTACGCGGTAAAAACTGTACGGAACTTGGAACACGATTTCCGGACATGAGCGAAGCATATTCAAAAAAACTAATTGCTAAAGCAAAACAAATTGCTGCAAATCATAATATTAAAGTAGTAGAAGGGGTGTATGTAGGTACTACCGGACCAACCTTTGAAACTCCGGCCGAGTACAAATACTTCAGAGCCATTGGAGCAGATGCCGTAGGTATGAGCACTGTACCCGAAGTAATTGTTGCAAACCATGCAGGGATGAGTTGTTTCGGCATTTCAATTGTAACCGATTTGGGTGTACCTGGAAAAATTGTAGAAGTAAGCCATGAAGAAGTTCAGCAAATTGGTAATGCTGTTCAACCTCTTATGACGCTAATTATGAAAGAATTAATTAGCTGAATGACCAGTTAAAACAAAATATATTAAGCCCTTATATAACTCCGTTGTATTCTGTAATTAAGATTTTGTCCATTGTCAAATCAATAACTAAACCTTAAATTCGATTTCATTTTTCTGTCTAAAAAACGAGTTATAGAAGGGAAAATCAACTGCTTTGATTAAATTCGTTTTGTCAGAACAAAAAAATATTGTAATTTTGACATCCAAAATCCTTCAAACAACTGTCTTATGGTGTAATGGTAGCACTGCAGTTTCTGGATCTGCCTGTCTAGGTTCGAATCCTAGTAAGACAACACAGTAAATCACCTTATAATTCTATGATTATAAGGTGATTTTTTAACATTAAAAATTAATTGGATCCACCAAAGTCTTTGCTATTTAAAACATTAGCCTCCCTTTCTTTC
>CAZEEB010000292.1:0-2402 GCA_964511245.1 uncultured Paludibacter sp. | reverse complement strand
GGGCAGAGCAGTCACCGTATATTTTATTTCCGGCAAAAGCCGATAAATAAAATACTCGGTGAAAGTGTTTTATAACGGTTGCATAATCTCATCTAGATATGTATTAAATGAAATAATATGAGACATAGTTTTTAGTTGACAATAAATTTGACAACCATACTTTAAGTGAAATAATCTTATTATATTTGCAAACAAAAACAATTATTTACACGACCAACACTTAACTGACATATTCTACAGAATAACAAACAACCACACTAACGACAAGACTCTTGGTGCAAAAAAACTGAAAACAAATTCTACACAACCAAGACCAGCAGGTAACACACGCTCTCGTCGTTATTAATCGTATGCTTTTAAAACCGCTTTTTTACCATCACTTTTAGTCCGTCAGCAATCATTTTTACCTGTATTACTTTACCCTCTTCGTAAGGTTCTCCATCAAAATGAAACGGACCCGATTCTTCGCGTGTTAAAGTAATTGAATTGGTTCGTAATGTGGTCATAAAAAGGTCTTTATCTATGGTTTTGGCAAACAATTGAAGTGCAATTGTAGGTATGGCAATAATAGGGAAATTACTCATTATGGATATATCAAGTTGCCCATCCTGCACACTGGCTTGTGGTGCAATGTAAGCATTGTTGCCCCATTGCGATGCATTTGCAAAAGTTAGAACAAATGCTTTGGCAGTGAGGTCAATACCATCGCCAATTAAGTGATAATTCTGAGATTTATAGCTGAAATAACCGGTAATAATTTTCTCAATATAACTCATAATTCCTCGCCTTTTCCCTTTAGCAAATTCGGTACTGACATAAGCATCAAAACCAGTTCCACAAGTGCAAAAAAATGGATGATCATTTACCATTCCATAATCCATAAAAATTGGTTCTGAAACCTTCAATTGTTCAATTGCTTTACGGGTATTCATAGGAATTCCCAGATGGCGAGCCAATCCATTGCCACTACCAATGGGAATGATGCCCAGACAGCAAGAACTATGAATTAATGCTTTTGCTACTTCATTTACGGTGCCATCGCCTCCAACTGCCACAACGATTTCAAACCCTGACTTCACAAATTTCTTTGCCAATTCGGTACCATGTCCCCGAAATTGAGTAAAAACAATTTCAAGTTCGGCGTACTGCCCCTTCATTTCAGTACGAATCATAGCCGGCAAATCCTCTTTTTGACCCGTACCGGAATGAGGATTTATAATAAATGCAATTTTTGGAAACATTGAACTTAAGCTGTTTTTTGAAAGGCGAAAATACAAATAAAATGCCGATATAAAAAAATCGGGCACTTATTTCTAAACTAATCAGTTGATTTCAAAGCAATGTTGTATCTTTGTATGTAGCTTATAATGTTTAATTCGGCCGTTTATATCTTTTAAAAAACTATTATTTTAAACAGTTCAAAAAAAAATACCATGTCAAAAAAACGCCAAAAATCGGGTTCAAGCACCAAAATGAATAAAAAGGAATTAGTACGTAAGATTATCAATGTATTTAATGAAAACACAGAGAAAACCTTCAATTACAAACAGATATCTACATTTTTGGAAATTAAATCCGAATCGCAACGGATTTTTATAAATCAATTGTTATACGAACTATTGGAAGAAGATTTCTTAATTGAAATTTCACGGGGCAAATTTAAAGTTAACTCGCGTGGTGGTTATATTGAAGGTACTATTGACCGGCAAGGCGTAAAAACCTATTTAATACCCGACGATAATGGTGAACCTGTATTTATACCTGAACGCAAAACAAACCATGCACTACTTAATGACACCGTAAAGGTATTTCTGTATGCCAGACGCAAAGGACAACAACCTGAAGGTGAAGTTGTTGAAATTATAAAACGAGCAAAAGACACATTTGTTGGAATATTGGATGTGTCTGACAATTATGCATTTTTACTATTGGATAACCGCATAATGACCAACGATATTTTCATACCTAAAAACAAACTAAACGGAGGAAAAAATGGACAAAAAGTAATCGTAAAACTACTTGGCTGGGAGCCAAATGCCAAGAATCCGATTGGCGAAGTGATTGATGTGCTGGGCGATAAAGGCGATAATACCACCGAAATGCATGCCATCCTAGCCGAATTTGGTTTGCCATACAAATATCCATCGGAAGTGGAAGCCGCAGCCGATAGAATTGAGGCAGGCATAACTCCCGAAGAAGTGGCAAAACGAATTGATATGCGTAACATAACCACATTTACGGTGGACCCACGCGATGCAAAAGATTTTGACGATGCCCTTTCACTTCGGAAACTACCTGATGGATTATGGGAAGTTGGGGTACACATAGCCGATGTAACGCATTACGTACGTCCCGATAGATCGGAAGAGCACACGTCTGAACTCCAGTCACCTGAAGCTATC
>CAZEEB010000291.1:0-2433 GCA_964511245.1 uncultured Paludibacter sp. | reverse complement strand
AGATAGCTTCAGGTGACTGGAGTTCAGACGTGTGCTCTTCCGATCTCTTTTCAGTCGGGAGTGCAGGAACAAAATTATTCTCAGCATTGCAGGGCAGATAAACTAGGTTTGTCCATGCTCCACTGGCGGTGGGTTCTCCGGCACGACCAGCCATGGCGTTAGTATCCACATAAACCGGATAGCTTGGGTCGGTTATGGCAACACGATTCGAAATATCAAAAATATCACCGATATTACCGGTATCGCTTTTGGCACCATCGCTTACAAAAATTTCATCCGCTTCGATAGTAATTCCATTGGCTGTAAAGTCGTTCAGTACAATGGCTTCGCGTAGGAAAGCATAACCCTGCTCAGGTCCATAGCCACGAAAAGTATCTGCGTTGCGTTGTTCGTTGGCTGCTTTTATCATTGCATCAACCGAAGCATCGGGTAGGGGCAGGCTTACATCCCCAATGCCCATACGTATGATGGGTGCAGTTGGGTTTTCTTCTTTGTGTTGTGCCACACGTTTTGCAATTTCCGAAAACAGATAAGTTGCCGGAATTTTGATAAAATTGTCGTTAATTTGAGCCATATTTTTTTTGTTTTTAGTCAGTAGTTTATAGTCGGTAGTTTTAAGTTTATAGTCAGTAGTTTTTTTAGTTGGAATTTGCCAACTACCAACTACCGACTGCCAACTTCTTTAAATTTCTCCTTCAAAAACGGTTGTAGCGCTACCGGTAAGGTACACGTGATTATCTAATTCCTTCCATTCAATAAGCAGTTCACCACCAATTAGGTCTACGGTTACTTTTCGTTCAGTAAGCCCGTTTAATACTGCTGCCACTACCGAAGCGCAAGCGCCTGTTCCGCAAGCCATTGTTTCGCCCGAACCACGTTCCCAAACTCGCATTTTTATCCGATTCTTTGATTTTACTTCAATAAATTCTGTGTTGGTACGGCGTGGAAAGATAGTTGCATTTTCAATAACAGGACCAATCTTAGTTAATTCCAGTTTATCAATATCCGAAGTAAAAATCACAGCATGAGGATTTCCCATCGAAACACAACTGATATTGTATTCAATCCCTTCGGCAAATGTAACAGGTTTACTGATAACAGTTTCGCCGGTAAAAATAGTGGGAATAAGTTCGGGTTGCAGGATAGGTTCGCCCATATCCACTGTTACTTTCTCCACCTTATTGTCAGCACCCACAAAAAGTTTAAGCACTTTTACGCCAGCCAGAGTCTCAAGGGACAGTTCAGTTTTCTCAGTCAAACCTTTATCGTATACAAACTTGCCAATACAGCGTGATGCATTTCCACACATTTCCGATTCAGAACCGTCGGCATTAAACATTCGCATTCTGAAATCGCTGTTTTCCGAAGGCAAAATTATTACCAGCCCGTCAGAGCCAATACCTTTGTGACGGTCGCTGTAACGGATGGCAAAGGCAGCAGGATTGTCTATTTTTTCTTCAAAACCGTTGATATAAATATAATCATTGCCGGTTCCATGCATTTTGCTGAATTTCATATTGCTTTCTTAAATAAAAAATCATGCAAAATTAATTGTTTTGCATGATTTCTGTTCTGACTGAATTGTCTGGTTTCAATTATTGATTAATTTATATTAATTTGATTAAAATAAATCTTATATACTTATAAATTACAATATATCAATGTCGGATAGTTATGAATTATAAAATTGTTAGGTTTTAATCCTTATTCTAAGAAAATAAGCATAAATCATTTAATTTTTTTTGCAATTAGTAAAAACTGCTCGTACTCGCTTATTTTTCCTTCAATTCGTTCACGTTTTAAAGTATTGTAAGTATTTGTTGAAATTACTTCAAAACCTGCCTGAACAAATTTTTTGGATAATTCAATAGTGTCAAATCCTTTGTGAGCGATTGGTTCGAAACTATGAAATGAACCATCTTCAGTACGTATATCGCCAATTACTATTGTCGCAGCATTGTTTGTAATTTTATACAAATGATTTAAAACAGCGTCAATGTCAGGTAAATGGTGAAATGCCATACACGAAAATACAAAATCAATATCCGATTTGTTATATTCGAAAACTTCGCCATGTACAATCTCAATTTGTTCAGTACCTTTTAACTTTTGTTTTAAAACACTCAACATGGCTTCCGAAGTATCTTCAAATACGACTGAATTTAATTTAGCTAATACTTGCAGCCCCACTAAGCCTGTGCCAGCACCAATCTCCAATGCTTTCCATGTTTTTTCTATTAAGATATTGTCTTGTAGTGCATTAAAGAAAATACTTGTCATTTCAATTTTTGAAGGGTTATCCCATTCAGCGGCACGATGAGCAAAATTATCAATCATTTTTTTGAGTTTATCATTTTAAACAAGTATAAATGGGTAAAGTTCAACAGCTTGTTCTTTTTTCATCTATTATTCTCATTTCTCAATCCTGAACCA
>CAZEEB010000290.1:0-2436 GCA_964511245.1 uncultured Paludibacter sp. | reverse complement strand
AAACCACTAATCGCACGAATTCACACGAAAAAAAAATGTATTAGTGCAAATTAGTTCAAATTCGTGGTTAAAAAAATAAGAAAGAATATAAACCACTAATCGCACGAATTCACACGAAAAAAATCATTAGTGAAGATTAGTGCAATTCGTGGTTAAAAATTATCTTTGTGCTTTAAAAATTATATACAATGAGTACTTGACCGAGCCACTAAGGGTACCAGCGATTATGTGTGGGCGCTTAAGGATATTGACTTAGAAGTACAACAGGGCGACGTGCTCGGTATTATAGGAAAAAACGGTTGCAGGAAATATTAAAACTAATGAGATACAAAATTTTTATAAGTAGCGTCCAGAATGAGTTTGCAAGTGAACGGCGGAAATTATCCGATTACTTGCAGAATGATGCGTTATTTCGTAAATTTTTTGATGTGTTTATTTTTGAAGCAATACCTGCACAAGATAGAAAAGCTCACAATGTTTATATAGATGAAGTAAAAAAGTGTGATATATATTTAGGTCTTCTCGGGAGAGACTATGGGTTTGAATTTGAGGATGGAACTTCACCTACTCAGCAAGAGTTTGAAACGGCTACCAACAATAATAAATATCGTTTAGTTTTTCTGTTGAATGCAAATGACGATGAGCGACACTTAAAAGTAAATCAAATGATTGCTTCGGTTTCTGAGAGCTTAATTTATGGGAGATTTTCTTTTTATTCGGAGTTAGTAAGTGATGTGTATGCAAGCCTTGTCACTTTTCTAGTAGAAAAGGGTGAACTGAGAGTAGAACCATTTGATAAAAGTGTAAATCTAAAAGCTCAATTATCAGATATTTCGGACGAAACTGTTGATTGGTTTATCCGTAAAGCTAAATCGGAACGAGGTTTAGCTTTGGATACCAGCACGTCTAAGGAAAAACTATTAACCCATCTGAATTTATACAATGAGGGAAAACTTTCAAATGCTGCCCTTTTGTTATTTGGTGTTCTGCCACAGCGTTTCTTTATTTCGTCGGAAGTGAAATGTGCTCATTTTCATGGAGTAAGTGTTGAAAAACCAATTCCATATTATCAAGTATTTAAAGGAAATCTTTTTGATTTAGTTAATCAGTCTGTAAATTTTGTGTTGTCAAAAATAGATTATGCTGTAGGCACTCGCACTCATGGTGCTATTGCTCCAACAGCTTACGAAATACCACCTGAAGCCATTGAAGAAGCTATTGTTAATGCCATTGCACATAGAGACTACGATAGCACGGCAAGTGTGCAAGTAATGCTTTTTGCCGACCGTTTGGAAATTCGTAATCCAGGGCAATTGCCACCAGCATTAACTTTTGAGGCATTAAAGCAAGATCATTCATCCTTTCCACGTAATCCACTAATTGCCGAATCAATGTATCTGGCCAAATATATCGAACGTATGGGAACAGGTATTCAGGACATTATAAAACAATGTGTTGAATATGGTTTGCCCGAACCAGATTTTAAATTGACAGATTCTTTTATAACTACCTTATATCGGAAAAAAGGAGTTGCTTTTGAAAAAGTTGGTGGTGCAATAGGTGGTGCAATAGGTGGTGCAATAGGTGGTGCAATAATTTCAGAAAGACAGAAAGAAGTATTGAAACTAATTTCTAACAATAATAATATTTCTTACCGTGAAATGGCTAAGGCTCTAAATATTAACCAATCGGCAATATTAAAACACATCGAAACTCTTAAACGACTTGAAATTATTCAACGAGTAGGTGGAACAAGAGGGTATTGGAAAATAATTGAATTGAAGTAAAAAGAAATTGTAATATAATTACTAAATATTAATCACTATCATGCCAACTGCTATAAAATCTTCAACAATCACCAAACAATACTGTCTGTGGCCGGTTTATACTCAAACCATTAGTCACGACCTGAACCGATGTTGATATGATTTATAAAAAGGAAACATATGAAATAATCGGGGCTGCAATGGATGTTCATCGCACACTTGGTCATGGTTTTTTGGAGTCAGTTTATCAAGAAGCGTTGGAGATTGAACTCTCTTTCAGAAGTATTCTATATGACTCTCAAAAACCTATCGAAATATGGTATAAAAACCAATTGTTGACAAAATATTTTATTGCAGATTTGTTGTGTTACAATGAAATTATTGTTGAATTAAAAGCCGTTTCAGAAATAACTTCTGTTCATGAAGCTCAATTAATCAATTATTTAAAAGCAACTAAAAAAGAATTAGGAATTATTATTAATTTTGGAACCGATAGCCTGGAATACAAACGATATTTAAACACATAAGCTATTAAAATAACAAATATTACAAATAAGTAAATGTATTAGTGCAAATTAGTGCAAATTCGTGTTTAAAAAAAGAATGAAAGAAAACAAACCACTAATTGCACGAATTCACACGAAAAAAAACATTAGTGAAAATTAGTGCA
>CAZEEB010000289.1:0-2453 GCA_964511245.1 uncultured Paludibacter sp. | reverse complement strand
TATACTTTATTGCCCATAATGGCGATGGTGTTAACGTTTAATTCGTGTAAAACACTTCAAATTGAAAAACCAAAGGAATCGTATTTGCCATCAAATCTTGCTCCGGCTTTGTCTGAGCTGCCATTGCAAGTTGAACTTGATGTAAAAAAGCTGGAAACATCCATTAATAAAAAAATGAATGGCTTGATTTTCGATGGTTCAAATTTGGCTAACAAAGATGTGACCGTAAAAGTATGGAAAGCACAAAACTTCAGCTTTTCTATCAATAACAATGTGATAGAATATAGAGTGCCGCTAAAAGTGTGGACACGTTTTGCCTGGAAAGTTGAAAAATTTGGCCTTAGCGTTGGCGACCAGTATGAAGCAACAGGCAGCATTGCATTAACCTATAAAACCACCATCAGTATTGACAAAAACTGGAAGTTGGTTTCCAAAACTGCCGGCTCGGGTTATGAATGGATTGAAACTCCAAAACTCAATGTGATTGGCGTTACTGTGCCGGTAACTCCCATTGCAAGTCTGGCATTATCGCAATGCGACAAGTTGATTTCCAATCAGATAGATAAATCATTGTCCGAAATCATTGACCTTAAAAAATACATTTCACAAGCTTGGACTGAAGCACAAAAACCTCGTCAGGTAAGTGCAGATAATAATTTGTGGATTCGCATTACGCCAAAAGATATTTATGTTTCGCCATTCAATACTGTTGGCAGTAAGCTCAATTTAGCGGTAGCACTTTATGCCCAAATCGAATCGTTTATGGGTGCAAAACCCGACGCCAATCCTCCAATTGAATTGCCAGCTTTTAAAGCCGTAACCAAACCTGCCCAGCAGTTTAATCTGAATGTGGGTGTTGATGTTACTTTCGACAAAATAGCCGAAATGGCAAAAGCTCAACTTATTGGCAAAACTTTCGAACAGGCCGGAAAAAAAATCACAATTAATGATTTATCGCTTTATGGAAGTGAGGGAAAAGCTATATTTATAGCCGATGTTACAGGTGCAATGAAAGGCAGAATTTATTTTACGGGTAAAATGATATATAATGCCGATAAGGTGGCGGTTGAAATTACGGAGCCCGAATTTGATGTAAAAACATCGGATGCGTTAGTCAAATCTGCCGGATGGTTGTTGCACGGTATGATTTTGAAACAATTAACACCATATTTGACATATCCGGTAAAAACCAATCTCGATGCCGTAAAGTTACAAGTAAATCAAATGCTTGCTAATTATATAGTTATGGATGGAGTGCAACTTCAGGGAAAATTAAATTCCCTGAGTGTTACTAATTTAAGTCTTGTGCCGGGAGCTGTTCGAATTCAGGCAAATGTAAAAGGAAATATTGCTTTAAAAGTTCAGGAAATGAAACTTTAATCGAACTTAAGTAGTTACAAGTAAATAGTTGCGAGTTACAGTCTGTTTGTCAGTATATTTCTTTTAAAAAACATATCAATAAATAATTTTGAATACTTATATAATTTGAAAAAACCTCACTAAACTAATTTTAGTGAGGTTTTTCTGGTTTATAGCAGAAAGAACTAAGCTTGTTAAAAATTTACATATTGGCTTGTGGAGTTTGTTTTCCCATCGGCGGAACTGAAATAAATCCATGCATGAATATCAGCATCAAGCCATCCGGCAGGAGTTTGTATCTCAGTTTTTCCATCTAACCTAAGGGCGTATTCGTAACGCTCCAGCACAAATTTAGTCTGAGAATTTAACAACACCACGTTTAGTTTATCGGTAGGTGAGCAATTCATCATCAAATAGCTGTTCCAGCTTATCAGCAGTGATTTTTCGCTTAGTCTTTTCATTTTTAGCTCCGAAGTATTGTACAAACTACCGGTAGCTATTTCAAGTTTAGCATAATCCAGTGTAAAGTCAGGAAATTCGCCTGTTAAAGCCGTTTTCATGGCTTTTGCCACCACTTTATTAATGCCATACTGCCCGTCAAAGTTACGGGTAAACACACTGCGTAAACAATTAATCTGTTTCATCACAAATCCAAACTTGCCCCGCTGATTTTTTTGCCCTGCGGTATTCGGATTGGAAGCTACGCGATATTCTTTCAATATGCATAAACCATCTTTACGCACGGCTGCAACTGCTGTACCGTGTTTGCCGGATATTTTGCCAAAAGTAGATGATGTGAAACGAGCCATGGAGATAATTAATAATTAACAATCAATAATTTGCAAATATAGGATAAATAAATCATAGAGTAATCACAGAGGCAGCACTTTGTTATCACAGTATTGCATCGGACAGTCATCGGATAGTCATCGGAGGATAGATAGTATTAGTAGCTATGAAGTACAGGGGTAGGTTAGAGGAAGTGCGGAGAAAATTGGAATCCATTTTCTACATCTATTGTTTAAAACACAAAAAGAATCTATCTTTGCAAATGTAAAAATTTAAAACAAATTATCTATCAAATAAAAAAAAAT
>CAZEEB010000288.1:0-2461 GCA_964511245.1 uncultured Paludibacter sp. | reverse complement strand
AATTTATAAATTTTAAAATGAATGATTTTTAATTTTTTGCCCGATGTGTTTTTTGTTTCTCAAAAATATTTCAGGCAGCAAATATAGATGTAGTTTTTACAAATTGAATAGTAGAATCGTTTCAAAAGACGGTAAAATTGTTACATCTATAAACTTAATATGAATTAAGTCTCCAATTCTCAAATTTATTTGTTTTAACCTCTATTAATCTGTTTGTTTTGATTTAATCTGATTACTGTATTTTCAAATGTAGTTGTTTGTTGACTTTATACTGAAATTTATTGTTTCATTTAAAATAATCAACTACCTTTACCTTAAAATCTAATTAATATGTCTAAAATCAAACTGCTAATTTGCTGTTTTTTAATTGTTATAAAAAGCAATTTTATATCTGTTTTTTCACAATCAACATCAGTTCAATTTAACGTTAATATGAAACAGCAAATTGCACTTGGAAATTTCAAACCTTCAACCGACTTTGTTGATTTAGCAGGGAGTTTCAATAATTGGGGCTCAACGATACTTACGGATACAAATAAAGATAGTATTTATTCAGTGTCTGTGTTGTTAAATGTAGGTAACAGTATTGAATTTAAAGCCAGAATTAATGGTTTGTGGAATGGATTGGAGGAATTTCCGGGAGGAGGTCCAAATCGCACTTATACAGTGCTTTTGAACGGAATAGTAAATTTTTGGTACAGTGATGTAATCCCGCCTACTGTACTCTCCATTACTTTTCAAACTTCTGGAAGGTCAGTTATTCCAGGAAAAACAATCCAGTTTCTGGATAAATCAAGTGGCTCGCCTGTATCATGGGAATGGAATTTTCAGGGAGGAACTCCATCAATTTCTCACTTACAAAACCCAATCGTAAATTATTCAGCCGAAGGAAAATATGCAGTAAGCTTAAAAATTAAAAATTCGGCAAACGATTCAATCTCTCAAACCTATACTGATTATATAAATGTGACAAAGGCTAATACTTACTGGTGGAATGATGCCGTATTTTACGAAGTTTTTGTACGTAGCTTTTACGATCAAAATGGAGATGGTAAAGGCGATTTAAAAGGTTTAACTGCAAAACTTGACTACCTGAATGATGGCGATTCAACCACACATTCTGATTTGGGAATTACCGGTATTTGGTTAATGCCCATTATGCAATCGCCCAGTTATCATGGCTATGATGTGACCAACTATAGAATTGTAAATAGTGATTATGGAACAAATGCCGATTTTGCTGCTTTTATTCAAGCTGCTCACAATAGAGGAATCAAAGTAATTATTGATTTAGTTATGAATCATACTTCCGACCAGAATCCATGGTTTATACAATCAGCAGCCAGTGCTACGTCTTCTTATCGAAACTGGTATAGGTGGAGTGCAACCAATCCCGGAGGTTCATGGAATTTGAAAAACGGATCATATTATTATGCTGTTTTTGGAAGTGGAATGCCCGATTTAAATTACAGCAATGCTGATGTTAAAGCCGAAATGTTTGATGTTGCTCGATTTTGGTTGCAAGATATGCATGCAGATTGTTTCAGGTTAGATGCTGTGAAGTATATTTTTGAAACAGCCACGCAAACCGAAGATACACCTGAAACTTTTCAATTTTGGAAAGATTTTAGAACCTCATATAAAACGGTTAATCCGAATGCATTTGCCGTGGGTGAAGCTTGGACTGCTACCAACATTATAAAAAAATATGTGGAAAATAACGGACTGGATTATTGTTTCGAATTTCCATTGGCAAGTGCATTGATTAATGCAGCCAATAATGGAGACGCTGCAACTCTTGCTATGCGGGTAGACGAAGCCATGGCCAGTTATCCATTTCTTCAATTTGGAACATTTCTTACCAATCACGATCAGGATAGAGTGATGTCAATACTTGGAAATAATGTTTCAAAAGCAAAACTTGCGGCTCAATTACTTTTATCATTTCCGGGAATCCCGTTTATTTATTATGGCGAAGAAATTGGAACAATCGGTCCAAAACCGGATGAAAATATTCGTACTCCGTTACAATGGGACAGTTCAGCAAATGCAGGTTTCTCAACCGCTACTCCATGGCGCGCACCTCAATCGGATTATAATACCAAAAATATAGTTGCTCAGCAAAGAGATAATACTTCGTTGTGGAATGTATATAATAAAATGATTCAACTTCGAACCAGCGAACCGGCTTTGCGTCGAGGCAATTATACTTCAATCAATTCCAACTCGTCATTTGCTTTTGCTTTCATGAGGCAATATCAAAATGAAACAATATTCGTCGTTTCGAACCTTAGTGCAACAGAATTAACAAACTTGCAAATCAATTTATTCCCTGCCACACTCGCTGCAGGCAATTATTTATTAAAAGATTTGTTAACCGGAAATATGCAGGAGATAATAGTTTCGGCAGATGGTAGAGATCGGAAGAGCGTCGTGTAGGGAAAGAGTGTTCAGAGCCGTG
>CAZEEB010000287.1:0-2462 GCA_964511245.1 uncultured Paludibacter sp. | reverse complement strand
TTTAAGTATTTTTTTGAAAAGAAAAATTGCAAAACAGATTCTTTTTCAAATTAATATGTATTTTTGTAAGCATTGAAAAAATCAAATTATCGAACAAAATATTATGAAGAAATTTATTTTATTTATTTTCCTGATTCAACTAAACCAATCCTTGAAAGCTGCTAATCTTGACTCAATGTATAATGAGCTGGATAAATACATTGCCAAAAGTAGTTATTATATTGATATTAAGGAAAATAAAATTGCAAATTTAAACAGAAAACTAAAATTAAACCACAATAATAACGTATTTCAACTTCAATATTGTGCTGAGCTTTTTGATGAATATAGGTCATATAAATATGATTCAGCCTACTTTTTTGCCTTAAAAACACTCGAAATTTCTAAAAATCTGAACCTTCCAAACAAAATAATCGAAGCTAAAATCAGATTGGCTTTTTGTTATTTATCTTCAGGTTTATTCATAGAATCATATGATTTAGGTACTAGCATAAATGTAAATAATTGTGAGCCTCGAGTGAAACTACAATATTATAAAATCATGGCCCGTTTGTTTTACGATTTAGCTGATTACAATAGTGTTAAGCCATTTAGGTCGCAATATATAAATGCAGGATTGAAATACAGCGACTCAATTATTTCATTACTTCCGAAAAATAGCGCTGAAAAATTAAGTTCCACCGGTTTACTGAAAATGAAGAAAAAAGATTATATCGGAGCTATAGAAGAGTTTCAACAAGCCTTGTCCATCACTTCGGATAATCATGAATATGCTATTGCCGCTTCAAGCTTAGGATATATTTACACACTCACAAATCAAAATGAGGAAGCAACAGTTTATATCATTAAAGCTGCCATTGCTGATATTCAGTCTTCCACCAAAGAAACGGTTGCCCTTCGGTTGCTTGCGGCACAACTATATCAAGGAAAAAAAGATATAAACCGTGCATATAAATATATCAAAATTGCATTGGATGACGCAGTATGTTACAATGCACGGCATCGAAAAATAGAGATTGGCTCCATACTTCCTATTATTGAAAAAGAGCGAATTGATGCTGTGGAACGTCAACGGAATATGTTGATTTGGATGGTTTCTCTGGTTAGTATTCTGCTATTATCATTGCTTGGCACTACCCTAATTATTTATAAACAATTAAATAAAATTAAAGCCGCACGAATTATAATAGAAGAGCAAAACGAAAAACTAACCATGGTAAATTGGGAGCTTAAAGAAACCAGTAATATTAAAGATAAATACATCGGTCATTTCTTTTATATAAACTACCAATATATCAGCAAATTGGAGCATATTTACCGCATGATAAACCGAAAAGTTGGAGCTAAACAAGCCGATGAACTTCCAAAAATGTTTAAAGAATCTGATTTGGAAAATGAACGCAATAACATGTATAAATCCTTTGATGAAACCTTCCTTAAATTATATCCCGATTTTAAAGAAGATTATAAAAATCTATTCCCACCCGAAGAATGGCATGAGATGAATATAAATAATGATTATCTGACCATTGAAATGCGAATTTTTGCGTTAATCCGACTTGGAGTGTATGAAAGCGAGAAAATTGGCAAGTTCCTCAATTATTCCGTTCATACTATCAACACCTACAAGTCGAAGGTAAAGAATAAATCTCATATTCCAAACGAACTGTTTGAGAAAAAAATCATGGAGATAAAGTATGAGAAAGCTTGAAATGTAGCTTTAAAATACTTATTTTTCACAAATCAACATCTTCCTTTTTTTCAAAGACACAGAATATTTGTAGTCTATTTTCAAGTCAATAAATCTACTTTTTTGCATTTCCCGTCAATATTTCATTATAATTTTACTACTTCAACATTTATTTATCTAATTGATATACAAATAGATAAATCTACTTCTATTACAATCTGAGTTATATATTTTTTTTGACACAATTATTTGATTCATAGTCAAACTATATTTGCATCAGAAAATCTAAGAAAACAGTTTAAATATTCAATCAAAACAAATTTAAATTATCGATATCATGAAAAAACTATTTTTACTTTTATTCGTTACGGCTGGGCTTTTCAATTTGGTTCAAGCTCAAAATGCAATTGTTGGAACCGGATTTTCTACCGGATGGGGTAGCACTTGTAGTCCAACAAGCAGTGTGGACTACTTTAATTTTGTTGGAAGTGCCGGTACTAGCTATACTTCCGGTGATTTAACCCCCAAAGCTACAGGAGACCAGTATTGGAGATTAGCAATCAATTGGAGCAATACCTATTATCAAATAAGTACTGGAGCTGATTTAGCCGTTAGCCCAGGCACAAAAAACAGTTCAACGGTTAGTTGTACTTCCACGGGTGCATGGTTTAGAAATGTTTCAGCCCTTACAAATCGTTATGTTTTTAAAACATTAAATGCAGGAACAGCGCCAACCGGAACCTGGGTATTTTTTGAGATCGGAAGAGCACAC
>CAZEEB010000286.1:0-2472 GCA_964511245.1 uncultured Paludibacter sp. | reverse complement strand
TTTTTTATGTATATTAGCTTTCAACATTAATTTAACTTTATTTAAACTTTGAAAGTTGATTTGACTTAAAAAATAATAATATATTAAATATCAAATAATTATGAATTAATATTTCGCTTTTTTTTTAGTTTAACTGAATTTGTATAATTAAAAAAAATAAAAAATAAAAATTAATAGATACTTATTATTTGTTTTGTGAACATTTTTACTGTACTTTTGTTAATTACAATATGTAGTTGATATAACGTTAAATTCTACATAATCAATAATGTTTCGTTTGGAAACAAAATAATGAGATAAAAAAACTATGTTCACTATATCTATTAATTCTTAAAAATGTAAAAAAATGGAAAACGAAAACAAAGTACTTGAAAAATTATTGAAAGTGCCAACCTATACTGTTGGAGCATACTCAGTAGATGTACCTAAAAAACAACTTATTTTAAAAGGCGAATCTAAAAAATTAACCAACAAAGAATTACATTTATTGGTAATTTTGGCATCAAACATTAATGTTATGTTGGAACGCAAGTTTTTGCTTGAAGCTATTTGGGATGAAAATAACTACTTTAATGGAAGAAGTATGGATGTTTATCTATGTAAACTTCGCAAATTATTGGCTGAAGACGACAGACTAAACATTGTAAACATTCATGGTAAAGGTTATAAATTAATTGGACCTCTCAACTAATTTATAAAGAAGTAAAAAAGCTTAAGAAAAGAAGAAATAATGAAAATTGTTTCTTCTTTTCTTTTTGATTTAAGCTTAAAATCAAAATAGTTTGATTACTTTTGCAGCGTAATAAATGTGGAGAGATTTGGACTGCTTGCAACCACAGAAAAAAATGCTAAATCGCAACACTTTCTGCCCCTTACAAAGTCCTACAAGCTTTCCCGCTTAATTTACCCGAGATTTTAAAACAATTCTATCAACATTACTGTTTCATGATGCAGTTTGCCGTGCGCATGCTTGTTATCTGTAAATCGTAAAAAAGTAAATTAAAAATGGGATATTTATTTTCATCTGAATCGGTTTCTGAAGGTCATCCAGACAAAGTTGCCGATCAAATTTCAGACGCCATCCTGGACAATTTCCTGGCTCAGGACAAAAACTCAAAAGTAGCTTGTGAAACACTTGTTACTACCGGACAAGTAGTTTTGGCCGGCGAAGTAAAGTCAACTGCCTACGTAAACGTTCAGGAAGTGGCTCGTAAAGTAATTAACCGTATTGGCTACACCAAGAGCGAATACAAGTTCGATGGCGATTCTTGCGGAATTTTCTCTGCATTGCACGAGCAATCGAGCGACATCAATCAGGGTGTTGAGCGTGCCAATCCAATGGATCAGGGTGCAGGCGACCAGGGAATGATGTTCGGCTACGCCACCAAAGAAACTAAAAACCTAATGCCAATTGCGCTTGACTTGTCACATGCATTGGTAGAAGAGTTGGCAGCTATCCGTCGTGAAGGAAAATTCATGACTTACCTCCGTCCTGACTCAAAATCGCAGGTTACAATCGAGTATGATGATAACAACCAGCCGGTTAAAGTTCATACCATTGTTGTTTCAACACAACATGACGATTTCTCAAAGCCAACTGCAACAAAATCGCAGGAACAAGCTGATGAAGAGATGTTGGCAATCATCAAAGAAGATGTGAGAAACATTCTTATTCCACGCGTAAAGGCTTTGGATGCTCAGTTTGCTCAGTTAATCAAAGAAGATTTTGTACTTCACGTAAACCCAACCGGAAAATTCGTAATTGGTGGTCCTCACGGCGACACTGGTTTGACCGGTCGCAAAATTATCGTAGATACTTACGGTGGTAAAGGTGCTCACGGAGGTGGTGCATTTTCAGGAAAAGATCCTTCAAAAGTTGACCGTTCAGCTGCTTATGCTGCCCGCCACATAGCTAAAAACATTGTAGCAGCTGGTTTGGCTAACGAAGTATTGGTACAGGTAGCGTATGCAATCGGTGTTGCAAAACCAATGAACCTATACATCAATACATACGGAACAGCTCAGGTAGCTTTGAACGATGGTGAGATTGCAATCAAAATCGAAAAATTGTTCGATATGCGTCCAAAAGCCATTGAAGAGCGCTTAAAACTTCGCAATCCAATTTACGAAGAATCAGCATCTTACGGTCATGTTGGTCGTACTCCGGTAGAAGTTACCAAATCATTTAAAGATGGTAACGGTAAGGAATTTACTCAAACCGTTGAACTTTTTACATGGGAAAAGACAGATAAAGTGAATGAAATAAAAGCTGAATTTTCGATTATTTAGTTCTATAAGTTAAATTCAAAATCATTTAAACAAAATTACGCTATAAAAAAACTCCCCGATAAGCTTACGACTATCGGGGAGTTGTCTATTGTCTTTGTACTTTGCTCTTTTGTCTCAGAACTTATTTAGCCATTTCAATAGCCACAGCCACTTGTACAGTAGCTCCAACCATTGGGTTGTTAC
>CAZEEB010000285.1:0-2475 GCA_964511245.1 uncultured Paludibacter sp. | reverse complement strand
AGATAGCTTCAGGTGACTGGAGTTCAGACGTGTGCTCTTCCGATCTCTCAGCTGTAAATTTTCCTAAGGCAGGAAATTTCAGCATTTTCCCAAATCCTGCTAAAAATTTTATTTTTATCCAATTTAATGAAAATAGCTTGCTTGGTACAGAAATTAGTATTTCTGATGTTTCGGGTAAAGTTATGAAACAAGATTTGATGTGGTGTTCTGGCTCTATTGATGTATCCAATTTACTTCCCGGTGTTTATATTCTCAAATTATCCAATAATACGGCTAGCTGTTCTAAAAAAATTATAATCGAAAAATGATATTTTTGATATTTTAAAATTCCGATTTTTCTCATTTCTAATGTTCTTTGCTTAAAGTCAGCTTGAGTGAGTAGTTGGTCAGTTTAAAAGCGTATCTTTGCAGAATATTAAAATATTTTCAATGAGATTTGACGAATTACCACTGTGCGATGCCGTACTCGACGGGTTGCAAGCAATGAATTTTAAAGAAGCTACACCTGTTCAGGCCGAAACAATACCAGTAATTTTAGCTAAACGCGATGTAATTGCTTGTGCTCAAACCGGAACTGGTAAAACTGCCGCATTTATACTTCCACTTTTACATAATTTGCAATCAGAACCTCATGCCGACGATAAGGTAAATGCTATTATCATGGCTCCTACCCGTGAACTGGCACAACAGATTGACCAACAAATGGAAGGTTTCTCGTATTTCACATC
This sequence comes from uncultured Paludibacter sp., assembly GCA_964511245.1. GTDB lineage: Bacteria > Bacteroidota > Bacteroidia > Bacteroidales > Paludibacteraceae > Paludibacter. Next base: position 1,747 of record CAZEEB010000285.1, on the reverse strand, counting down.
ATTCTCGTCGGTAGCCGTTTATGGTGGTAATGATGCCTCAGCTTGGGATACACAACGCCGTGGATTGCAAAAAGGTGCCGATGTGGTTATTGCCACACCCGGAAGGTTGCTTTCGCACATTAATCTTTACGACATTGATTTTTCGCATGTAAAATACTTTATTCTTGATGAGGCAGACCGAATGTTGGATATGGGCTTTTTTGATGATATAATGATAGTTGTCAATCGATTGCCGAAAGACCGCCAAACAATTATGTTTTCGGCAACAATGCCACCTAAAATTCGATTGCTGGCCAAAACTATTCTCAATAATCCGGTGGAAGTGAAAATTGCTGTTTCTAAGCCTCCGGAAAGTATTATGCAAACTGCATATATTTGCTATGAGCCTCAAAAACAGATGATTGTACGTCATTTATTTGCCGATGAACAACCAACTAAAGTTATAATTTTTTCTGGTTCAAAATTAAAAGTCAAAGAACTTTTCAAAACTTTTCGTCAAATGGGACTCTCGGTAGGCGAAATGCATTCTGACCTTGATCAGGCACAACGCGATCATATAATGCATGAGTTTAAGAATAATAGAGTCAATATTCTGGTGGCAACAGATATTGTTTCGCGTGGAATTGACATAGACGATATTTCGTTGGTTATAAATTATGATGTCCCTCACGATGCCGAAGATTATGTTCACCGCATTGGACGTACAGCGCGTGCAAGTGCTAAGGGTATGTCAATTACCTTTGTTTCGGAAGAAGAACAATATAAATTCAAGCAAATTGAAGATTTTTTGGAAAAAGATATTTATAAAATTCCAATGCCTGCCGATTTAGGCGAAGCACCTGATTATAAACCCGAACTTCACCGTTTTGGTCATAAAAAATTTTCTTCAGGTAAGGGCAGATTTAAACGAAATAAACCTAAAAAATAAGTTTTTAATAGCTTAATTTTCATTTTTAGCATTAGATTGGAAGAATGAATTCCCGGTTTCCATACAAATTACTCAATAAGGAAGAGCTCAGAACCAGTATAAATAATTTGAGCTTGAATCAAACACCTTTTTTGTTTATTATTGATTACCTTGCTAATCATGGGTATATAATCAAAGCAGATGAACTGGATGAACAATTCGTTAAATTTAAAACTTCATTTTCTTACTCAAAGTTTACAACTACAAATTTAAAACTCACAACCTGGAATACAGCACCCCTTACCTTAGATGAGTATAAATTGAAATTTGATTATGTTCAGCAACAAATTCAAAAAGGCAATTCGTTTCTGACTAATTTAACCCAACCTACAGCTATTCAGACAAATCTTTCATTGTCAAAGCTTTATGATACAGGTAATGCAAAATATAAATTGTGGTTCAACAACCAATTTACAGTTTTTTCGCCCGAAACATTTATTCAAATTAACGACGGAAAAATTGCCGCTTTTCCAATGAAGGGTACTATCGAAGCTTCGATTCTTAATGCCAGGGAGTTGATTCTAAAAGATCCAAAAGAGCAGGCAGAACATGCCACCATTGTAGATTTAATTCGGAATGACTTAAGTCTTGTTGCCGAAAATGTAGAAGTGAAAAGCTATAGATTTATCGAAAAAATTAACACAAATAGGTGCGATTTATTGCAAGTAAGTTCCGAAATCAGTGGAGAATTACCCACTGATTATCAATCTAAACTTGGAGACATATTATTTGCATTACTTCCAGCAGGTTCAATATGCGGTGCTCCAAAAATCAAAACAC
>CAZEEB010000284.1:0-2490 GCA_964511245.1 uncultured Paludibacter sp. | reverse complement strand
AAAGAAATGCAGGTAAAAAAAGCTTCGAATTTCATTTATTTCAGCGCTTCAGTTCCGTTTAACATGGCAAACAGGATTGCAACTACTGCAATTGGAAGTATTTTAAGTATTCGGTATTTGGAAAGTATCCGCGAAAAAGAAGGTGGATCGTATGGTGTTGGAGTGCGTGGAAGCTTGAATAATACACCTATTGACGAAGCTAGCTTATTGATGCAATTTGATACCGACCCATTGAAACAGGCTAAATTGATTAAAATCATTTATTCCGAAATAGATGAAATACTTGCCAAAGGGCCACGTGCTGATGATTTCCAAAAAGTGAAAGAAAATATGTTGAAAAAATACGAGGAAGATGAGAAACAAAACAATTGGATGTCGGGTGCATTGAAACGTTATTACCAGGACAAACTGAATCTGCTAAGCGATTACAAAGATGCTGTAAAAGCTATGACTCCCGAAAACGTTCAGGCTGCTTTGAAAACCATCGTTTCACAAGGCAATGTTTTTGAAGTAGTTATGAAACCGGCTGAATAATAAATTCCGTCAAACTTGTTCTCAAGGATATAAATCGAATCCATTTTTATGAAAACGTGCTGATTTCAACAAAATCAGTACGTTTTCTTTTTTAGCTAAAAAAAAATAATGAGGAATACATTTCATTGACTGATATTGCAAGATATAAAAATACCATTGAACCTAAAGATGTGCTAAAAAACTAGTTTAGATCCCGAAGTACAATTAAGTTTTTAGGTTTGTGGGAGCAATTGAATAATTCTTTTTTCAAAGAGGCTGTCTCATAAGTCGTTTTGTGTTTTGAATAAGTAACAATTTGTAAGTTTACACTTGAATAATATTATTTTGAACGCTAAGCCTCAAATGCAGTTTTTTCTTTGTGTCTTCGCCACTTTGTGCCTTCGCGTTCAAAAAAAATTTACAATTTATAATATCTCATTTTACTATTTAGACTTTTGAGACAGCCTCTTTATCTTTAATGCAGAGTTAAAGATGACATGGGAAATCTGAATTGACTATTACAACTAAACAAAGTAGCCATTGCACAAATGAAATCATTGATAGAAAATAGCTCAATTAGAAAATTAAAATAACTTGTAAAATTTCCATGCAAATGTAAAAAACTATTTATATATTTGCACTTCACAGTATTACCTCGTCCGCTGTAGCGGCAGCGGCAATACATATTATCAAAAGCATTAGCTTTAACTCCTATTTTTGAAACTTTAAACAAAAGAAAACTATGATAAAAAGAATTTATATAGATACATCCGTTTATGGTGGTTTTTTTGACAAAGAATTCGAGATTGAAACTTTGAGAAGAAAATTGAAATTTTAGTTTCAGAAATTTTAGAACTTGAACTTTACAGAGCTCCGCAATACATACAAGACTTTTTTGAATCATTGCCCCTGAGTTAATTGAACGGGTTGAGATGACAAGGGAATTTCTTAAATTCTTTTTTTTCTTGACCCCCAAACCCCCAAATGGGGGCTTAAGATTTCAGCTATGAAGCGATTTAGGTTTTAATTAGAGATATGTCTTGAAGCCCCCATTTGGGAGTCACAATAACCACTAAAACATATCATTAAATATTATCCATTACTTATGTCAAAATTAAATGTACTGGGCAAAGAAATAAATATTTTTCAATCAGGAGAAGAAGATTTTATATCTCTTACTGATATGCTAAAAGCAAAAGATGGAGATTTTTTCATTTCGGATTGGCTTCGGAATAGAAATACTATTGAGTATTTAGGAATTTGGGAAAGCATCTATAACCCTAATTTTAATTATGGCGAATTCGCCATAATTAAAAGTCAAGCAGGGCTGAATAGTTATAAATTAAGTGTGAAAGAATGGGTAGAGAAAACGGGTGCTATAGGACTAAAAGCTACTACAGGCAGGTATGGAGGCAGTTATGCCCATCAAGATATTGCGTTTGAATTTGGGATGTGGATAAGTGCAGAATTTAAAATTTATCTTGTAAAAGAATTTAAACGACTCAAAGCCGACGAAAACAACCGACTACAATTGGAATGGAATTTACAACGTACCATTTCAAAAATAAATTACAAGATTCATACCGATGCCATTAAAGAAAGTCTTATACCTAACGAAATTACAACTCAACAAGCCGCTATGGTGTATGCTTCGGAAGCCGATTTGCTAAATGTAGCTCTATTTGGCATTACAGCAAAGCAATGGCGCGATTCCAATCCTGACGAAAAAGGAAATATACGTGATATGGCAACGTTGGAGCAATTAGTAGTGCTAAGTAATCTGGAAAGTATCAATGCCTTATTGGTTTCACAAGAATTGCCTCAAAGCCAACGACTATTACAACTGAACAAAGTAGCTATTGCACAAATGAAATCATTGATAGAAAATAGCTCAATTAAAAAATTAAAATAACTTGTGAAATTTCCATGCAAATGTAAAAAACTATTCATATATTTGCACCTTACATTATTACCTCG
>CAZEEB010000283.1:0-2522 GCA_964511245.1 uncultured Paludibacter sp. | reverse complement strand
GTTTTTTTACAATTATAAAGTAATTTTGTTCTAAAAAAGTTATTATTTTATTTATTAAAATTAATGTTAAAATAGTTTGCTATCAAAATCCCAATCAATACATTTGCAAAAAAAAATATTCAGAATTAAAATCATTTGAATCATTCGTACTTATAATTAACAAAATGGCAAAAAAAATTGTTGACATTAAAAGGTTAGAATTTCAATACAAGAAACAAGTCAAACTATTAACAAATTTTAATTTAGAATTAAATTTAGGTTCAATCAACGGATTATTGGGTAAGAACGGAGAGGGAAAAACAACATTATTAAAATTAATTTCAGGTTTATTATTTCCAATTAGGGGTCAAATTACAGTAAATGGAATTGAACCTAAAAAACGTAACCCAAAGACACTTTCTGATATATTTCTTTTGCCGGAAGAAATTCCAGAAACACTATTAAGTATCAAGTCATACGAAAAAGTATATGCTCCATTTTATCCGGCTTATAGTTCGTCTAAATTTCATAAATACTTGAATGAATTCACTTTAGATACAGGAATATCGAGTATTAGTGATTTATCCTATGGTCAGCGAAAGAAATTATTTATTGCATTTGGACTTGCTACAAATGCAAAGTTAATTTTACTGGATGAACCTACAAATGGATTAGATATTCCTTCAAAAAGGCAGTTCAGACGAATGATATCATCTGCCATTGATAGTAAATCCTGTATTGTAATTTCAACTCACCAAGTGCTTGACTTAGAGGACATGGTCGATAATGTGATAATTTTAGATGGTCATGATATCATTTTTAACGAAAAGACTGAGTCTATTGCAAATAAATTGTTGTTTAAAACTGTTGAAAATCATGAACATGGCAAAGAAATAATTTATTCCGAAGAGACTTCAAACGGATATCATCAAATTACTGAAAATAAACTGGGAGAAAAAAGCAAAATCGATTTGGAATTACTTTTTAATGCAGTTGTATCAGGTCAACTGAGTATTAAAAGTCTAAATGAAACTACAAAACAACAGCAATTTTTATGAAAAATCAGCTAAGTATATATCGAATCGGATTATTATTAAAACGGTATTTTCGGGAGAATAAAAATCGAGAAATTATGTTTTGGTGCATGATAACATTCATTTTTACAGTGTTAGACAATCGCATATTTGTACTTTTTGTTTTGTTTTTGAGTGGTTTAATATATTCTATACGACTACATAAAGATTTACTAAAAGGAACAAATAGTATGCACTTTTTACTCATTCCAGCTACACAGACAGAGAAAATTGTATCTACTGTTTTTCTTAATACTTTTTACCATTTTGGAATGACGTTGTTATCGTATATTATTGGAAATATGTTAGTTACATTGACATATCATTTTATATTAAAAATGCCTGTACCAGTAAATTGGGATTTATTTCAAGAAACCAGCATCGTCAATGTAAATGGATTTATACAGCCAGTTGAAAAAAATGTATTTTGGTCTGTTTTTGGACTTTTTGCGTTTTCACAATCTCTATTTATGGTAGGTTCTTTATATTTTAAAAATAATGTTATTCCAAAAACAATTTTCAGCATTCTGGGCTTTGTTTTTGTGTTATTTTTAGTTCAGGTATTTATTTTTAAAACTTTTTGGAATGTAAAACATTTGGTCAATGCTATTTTTCCAATGTTTGTAGTCATAAGCGATTTTAACATACCTACACTTTTTAAAAATACATTTGTATATGGAAGTGCACTTTTTATACCATTTTTATGGATTGTTGCATATTTTCGACTATCAGAAAAAGAAGCCTAAAAAAAACAAACAATATGAAAGACATCAAAAAACAAATTAAAGCATTAATTATCATAGTTATAGTTGGAATTGGGTTAATAAAAAATAATCCAAAATCCAGTTCTTTAATGTTTTCATTTAATCCTTTTTTTCAAAATGATAAAATAGAATCTCTGGCAAAGGACACTTCAAATACAAATGAAAACAAAATGCTTAAATTCAGTAGAAAATTTATTAATGCCAGTATTAACGTTGTAACAAATCTATATGAAAACAAGTAATAAAATGCTTTTGGGCTTATTTGTAGTAGTATTACTTGGAATTATTGCAGTTAATGTTGTCTATAAATTTAAACTTGACTCTAAAAATAAATCAAATGCAATAATTACGAATGATAGCATTAAAACAAATAATGATCGAATTATAAAAATGGATAGTACTTTGAACTAAAATTTGAAAAGTGAGATCGTTAATTAAGTTTTGGTTCAAAACATAGATTACAAACACATTACAAAAACTTTATTTTAATTTGATTTGAAATTGAATAGTTTGCAAAATAAATGTAAACAATAAGGTTGCAGGAAATAAGAAAAAGCAGTACTTTTGCACAAATTTGGACAAGGGGTAAATTAATGGCTAAAATTAACAATTTCTACCCTAAGAACATTCCGTTAATTCGAAATTCTTAATAATATTTATGCAAAAGTACAAGCCCCTTCATTTAGTTTTGGAAGATGGCACCGTT
>CAZEEB010000282.1:0-2526 GCA_964511245.1 uncultured Paludibacter sp. | reverse complement strand
TAGCTCAAATTCTAATATAAAAAATAGATGAATCCCAAACTGATAACAGCTATAAAAAACCACAGTGCAATACCTAATAAAAGTGGCTTTACACCAACTGACTTTATGGTTGACCTTGACAAACCTGCTCCGATAAAGAAAAGTGTAAGAGTCAGACTTTGCCGGGAAACCGATACAATTTCATGCGTAATTGATTTTGGGATATTTACGTAGGTATTCAGAACCATGGCAAGAATGAAAAACAAAATAAACCACGGAATTACTATTTTATCGTCTTTCGATTTAAAATAAAACGATGTAAAGACCGACAACGGAATAATCCACAAAGCCCGGGTAAGTTTTACGGTGGTAGCAACTTTCAGGGCTTCTTCGCCAAAAGTGGCTCCGGCACCAACCACAGAACTGGTATCGTGAATGGCAATAGCTGCCCACAATCCGAATTGATGTTGAGTGAGATTGAACCAATGACCCAATAGCGGAAATAGAAAAAGTGCTACAGCGTTTAACACAAAAATAGTGGCTAATGAAACCGACATTTCGCTTTCGTTTGCTTTGGCATTAGGACCAACAGCTGCAATGGCACTTCCACCGCAGATAGCCGTTCCGGAAGCAATTAAATAGGATGGAACTTTAGCAATTTTCAACCATCTTCCTAGCATTATTCCGATAAACATAATGCTGACTACCGAAAATAGGGTAAAAAGCATTCCGTCCGAACCTGCTTTGACCGAATCGAGTAAATTCATGCCAAAGCCCAAGCCCACAACGGAAATTTGCAGCAAGTATTTTGAGGCTTTTTTAGTGAATTTCGGAAATGGAGAACCAAGCGTTAGTGCAAAAACCAATCCCAAAAACAAGGCGATTGGTGCTGTTATAAAAGGGGTTAAGCACAGAAATGCAAGAATCAGATAGACAATCCCATTCAATTGCTTTGATGAAAAAGAATAGCTCATAACTTAGCTGATTTTAGTTGTGACTGCAAACCTGTCCTTTTTCATGAAATAGTATAAAAATCACAATGTCCGAAATGGGCATCAATTTGGTTACTTTCTTTTGTTGGGACTGCAATTTTCATTTGATTCTTATTATCGTTTGGCAATAAGCATAAATTGCTCGTAACTCGTTGTTTTTCCGTCGGTAAAACGGGTTATTGTATTGTATATTTTTACTGATTTCACTTCAAAACCTGCTTTGGCAAACTGTTTGGATAAGATATCTGTATCAAAACCGCAATAAGGAATCGGTTCAAAATTGTGAAACGAACCATCTTCCGTAACCAAATCGCCCACAACTAGCCAAGCACCGGCTTTAGTAATGGTAGCTAAATGTTCCAACGTTTTTTCTACATCAGTAAGGTGATGAAATGCCATAGCAGAAAAAACAAAATCAATATCCTGTTGCTTGTAATCAAACACTTCGCCATTCAATATTTCCACTTTACTTTCTGATGCCAATTTTTGTTTTAAGACTTCCAACATGGATTCAGAAGTATCAACCATAACCACTTTGGCAACTAACGGCTCAACATTTAGACCCACTAAACCTGTTCCGGCACCGATTTCCATTGCCTTCCAATCTGAAAGTGGATTTACATTTAAGAGCATTTCGGATAGAAATTTTTGAGTCATAGCTATTTTATCGGGACTATCCCATTGAGCTGCTTTTGCTTTAAAATTATCGTTCATATTTGTTTGTATTAATGTTGTTGTTTGTTTATTTATTGGAGTGAGTTCATCAACGCAAAATGTTTTACAGTCTTTACAACGTACATGATTCTCTAAACAGTCAATTAGTTTAAAGCATCGTTTGCAGCGAAACCATTGTTTTTCAAACTGGACATTGCCTCCTTCAATAACAATCATTTTGCCTTCCACCAATGCTTGTGCAATAATTTTGCGAGCTTTTTCATAAATACGAGTCAGCGTTGGGCGTGATACATTCATTTGCTCGGCTGCCTGATCCTGATTCATACCATCATAATCAAGAAGACGGATACTTTCATATTCATCATACTGCAATGAAACTGAAGAAACATTGTGGCGAGCAATACCATAAGGTTTAAAACCCTGCATAAGTGGAGGATTACAAATTTTACGGTCTTGTTTCGGACGAGACATATTGATTGATTAAATGATTGTTGAAAGTGCAAATATAACAATAGTTTTGAACTTATGTTCATTATAATTTTTTAAATTCAGCAAAGTTATTTTATTCTTCAAAAATATATTTAAAATAAATTGCCGATTAAAAAGCTCATTTGACTTATAAAATCCTTACTTTTGATGATTTCTGAGTTTTTGCATTTATATAATTAGTATTTTTGAACGAGCTAAAATACGAACTTCATGAAATCAAAAAATCCAATCCTTCTGATTTTCTTATTATTACTAATTCCAAAAGTAATTTCAGCCGGAATCTTCGACAATCTTTTACCTGTACAGATCGCTACCGGAATGCAGTTTACCGAAGGGCCACAATGGCATCCGGATGGCTATTTGGTATTCAGCGATGTAACTGGCAATAAAA